>NZ_LN889796.1:0-300000 GCF_900009145.1 Planktothrix tepida PCC 9214 | reverse complement strand
GGGAATGTATAAATCTCCTGAAGTTAGAGCCAGGGTTTGTTCAGGAAATTGAGAACGCAGAGCGTTAATGACGCTGGAAAAAGGGAGGATATCTTCTAGGGCTTCAACCCCTGCCTCTTGGTCGGATGTATGCAGAATTTGGAGAGTAAAAGTCATTATTTAAATTAACTGTAATAGGGTGATATTCACCATACCAGATCCATCTTGAGGTTTAGCTGTTTTGACACTCTCAGGGCTAAAGTCACTGAGATTTTTTAATCAAAAAAATGACTTGTTCAGGCAGGATTCTTTAACCTGAGTAGAGGACTTATCTCCTAAAGCGTTGCTATAGCGCTACCCATTACGGTTAGGACATTTCTGAATTCTCAAACCCTTTCACCTCTTGCTGTTCCCTGTTCCCTGTTCCCTCTTCAAGTAGCGCTATAGATCTTGAAAGAAACCGGGTTTCTGAAAGTGTTAAAAGACTAAAGCCTCCTTCCGATTTACCACTGGAAGAAGGCTTTAGTTTGATATTAACCTGGCACCGAGCTATTTTTCCAGGCGGCTACCCGCCAAGTATCTTCGCCGTGTCAGCGTTTCACAGCCGAGTTCGAGATGGATCGGAGTGGTTCCACTGAGCCATAGGCACCAGGAAAGCTTTACAAACTTTTCGGTGATGATTGAGGAGTTAGCGGTTTTGCGTTTCGCTTGTTTTCCTCTCACAATTTACTAATCTACTCCCTTTCTCGATGAATGTCAACCACTTTTTCAAAATTTTTTTCTAGCCTCAACCTGAGCTACAACCTTAAAGCCTGAAACGGCTAGTTTAACGTTGAGTCAAATTGGCCATGATTATGGGGGTTGGTTTGGTTTTCAATCCTTATATGACAAAATTGTAGCAACAGAACCGGATTAATTAGAATAATACTCTAATTGAGGAGATTTGATTATGCCAATTGATTTACCTTGGGCTTTAGCATTGGTGATTGTTTCTGGCTTAATTCCCGCCTTAAAAGCCATTTCAAATCCTTCTCTTTCTCCTACTTCCAACTCATCTCAACATTCTGCCTCTGTAATCGTAACTCAAAATTCAGGATTCACTGTGAGTGATGTTAAATTAGTGCGAGTTGGAGAAGGAACATTAATTCGTTATTCGATTGAGGGAAAGGTTAAAAATAATAGTACAACTTCAATGCGATCGCTGAAAGTTAACTATCGAGAATATCAACAACAGAATGATCAATTAGTCGCATTAGAAGCCGGAGAAGCAACCGTTAATCCCACAGAACTTAAACCGGGAGAAACGGGAATATTTGGTCGCGTGGTCAATAGTCCATTGGAAGTTATTTTAATTGAAAGTGTGGGTTCTCCTGATCATGGGGAAATTGCTGTTAACCAATGTTATGCTAATAATTTAGAACGACGAGAAATGTGTCGTAGACAATTGAATCCTCAAGCAGTTTATCCTTTATTATAATAATGTGAATTCGAGGGATTAAAAACAGTATGAGATAATGCAGTTAGGTTTTTTGAGTAGATCAGTATAAGCCACCAAAGCCGCCAACAAGTTGAGCAGAAAATTAAAGCGATCGCAACCCATCGAACTCACGTTGTATTACAGTAATATTCCCAATATGCAAAAAAAACAAATTGAACAGAATGAAAAAACAATTGGCGATCAGGAAGACAAAATTGCCGATCAGAAGAAAAAAATTAATGATCAGGAAGACATCATAGTCAACAAAGAAAAAACTATAAAACAAAAAGACAAACTAATCGAAGACATCTTTAATTATACCAAGGAATTTACTGATAAAGGCTTGCCCTTAATAGAGCGTATCAATGAAGTTCAAAAATAAATAACCGCCAGACATTTTAGGGCGATCTCGCATAATTGGGTCAACAGCCGTTGACCCCTAACCGGGTTTCTTGATCCCACGAGATCGCCCTCAAAATAAGTTACAATTAAAAGACGCAATAACTCCAACTCTTAAGTAGGAGATAAAGATGCAAATTCAAAGCAACAATGAAATGGGAAAAGTTTTCGCCACTCTAACAATTACTAACCGCGCCGACCAAATTCTAGCAGAGGCTGGGGTTAAATCAGAAGACCAAATACGCTCAATTACCCTCAAAAATGTATTAGTAGACACGGGTGCAACTACCCTATGTTTACCACAAGAAGCGATCGCCAAACTGGGGCTAAAACTCCTGAAAGAAGTGGACGTAGCCACCGCAATGGGTATTGGTAAAGCCAGAATTTTCCGAGATGCTACCCTATCAATATTTGAGCGGGAAGGAACCTTCGAGTGCTTAGAATTACCAGGAGGTCAAGATGCTCTTTTAGGAGTCATACCTTTAGAAGCTTTGGGGTTAGAAATCGACTTAAAAAATCAAACCTTGAAGGCGTTACCCATCAGTCCAACAGAAACTTATTTAACGATTTTGTAGCAGAAGAAAAAGGAAGGAGGAAGCAATTAAGAACGTCCTAACATCTGCTGCGACTGCTATAGCGCTACTTGAAGAGGGAACAGGGAACAGGGAACAGGGAACAGGGAACAGTAATAATTGAAAGGGTTTCAGGATTTAAAAATGTCCTAACTGTAATGCGTAGTGCTATATATAAACCTATAATTTACTAGAAAATTGGGCTAAAGCCCAACAACAAAAAAGCCCCTCTCCTGTTAGGAGAAGGGTTTCAAAAAAGATAGAATTAAACCAAATTAAGACTCAGCGCCTTGGGGTAACAATTCCCGGTCAGCAGGACTTTGAAGCACCACCACTTGACCGTTTTCATCCACATCAACAACAGCAGTATCCCCTTCTTTGATGCGTCCAGACAGAATTTCTTCTGCTAAACTATCTTCGAGTAACCGCATAATGGCTCGACGCAGAGGACGCGCCCCATAACTGGGGTTGTAACCTTCTTCCACTAACCGTTCTTTGAACTTGTCCGTCACTTCCAAGGTAATGCCTTTTTCGACCAAGCGTCCGAAGACTTCTTTTAACATGATCACCGCAATTTCCTTGACTTCTTCCTTGTTCAACTGACGGAAGACAATAATTTCATCTAAACGGTTGAGGAACTCAGGACGGAAGTATTGTTTCAGTTCTTCATTCACCAAATTGCGGATGCGGTTGTATTGAGCATCGTTTTCGTTTTCGGAGAACTCGAACCCTAAACCACCGCCACCTTTTTCGATCACCTTCGATCCAATATTAGACGTCATAATGATCAAGGTATTCTTAAAGTCCACCGTCCGACCTTTAGCATCGGTCAAACGACCATCTTCTAAGATTTGCAACAACATATTGAAGACGTCGGGGTGGGCTTTTTCAATTTCATCAAACAGCACCACCGTATAGGGACGCCGACGCACCGCTTCGGTGAGTTGTCCGCCTTCGTTATAGCCCACATAGCCTGGAGGCGACCCAATTAACTTAGAAACGGTGTGACGTTCCATATATTCGGACATATCCAAGCGGATCATCGCTTCTTCTGACCCGAAGAAATAGGACGCTAACGCCTTGGTTAATTCGGTTTTACCCACCCCTGTAGGCCCAGAGAAGATAAAGCTGGCGATGGGTCGGTTGGGGTTCTTCAGACCGACACGGGCACGACGAATGGCGCGAGACACGGCTTTAACGGCTTCATCCTGACCAATTAACCGTTGGTGCAGGGTTCCTTCCATATTCAGCAGTTTCTCGGACTCAGACTCGGTGAGTTTGTTTACCGGAACTCCTGTCCAACTGGCCACAATTTGGGCGATGTCTTCTTCGGTGACGATAGGGCTATCGTCTTCACTGCGGACGGTTTCGGATTTTTTCGTTTGGCTAATGGAACGAATTTGCGATTTAATTTCCATTTCGCGATCGCGCAATTCTCCGGCCCGATCAAAGTCTTGGGAACGTACCGCCTCGTCTTTTTCTTTCAGAACTTGCCGCAGTTCCTTATCCAATTCTTTCGCTGCTGGAGGCAGTTGAGAATTGATTAAGCGTACCCGTGAACCCGCTTCATCAACTAAGTCAATGGCTTTATCCGGTAAATAGCGATCGCTAATATACCGATCCGAGAGTTTAGCCGCTGCTTCTAACGCTTCATCGGAAATTTTCAGTTTATGGTGTTGCTCATAGCGTTCGCGCAACCCATAAAGAATTTCAATTGTTTCAGCAACGGACGGTTCACCCACCATCACGGGTTGGAACCGACGTTCTAACGCCGCATCTCGTTCAATGTGTTTGCGGTATTCATCTAAGGTCGTCGCCCCGATGCACTGTAACTCACCCCGTGCTAAAGCGGGTTTGAGGATATTCGCGGCATCAATGGCACCTTCGGCTGCACCCGCGCCGATGAGGGTATGAACTTCATCAATTACCAGGATCACATTTCCGGCAGAGCGGATCTCATCCATGATTTTTTTCAGACGTTCTTCAAATTCCCCCCGGTATTTAGTTCCAGCCACCAACAAACCGATATCTAAGGTAACAACCCGTTTTTCTTCTAAAATATCGGGAATATCATTGGTGGCGATCCGTTGGGCTAACCCTTCTGCAATGGCGGTTTTACCCACGCCGGGTTCCCCAATTAACACGGGGTTATTTTTCGTCCGCCGACCGAGAATTTGGATCACCCGTTCAATTTCTTTTTGACGACCGACCACCGGATCGAGTTTGCCTTCGGCGGCCATTTGGGTTAAATTTGATCCAAACTCATCTAAAGTTGGAGTCTTGGTGCGGCTGTTACTGCCACCCGCGGCAACTTCAGCCGTTTCACCCAACATCCGAATCACTTGAGTCCGAACTTTCGAGAGGTCAACCCCAAGGTTTTCTAAGACTCTAGCCGCCACACCTTCCCCTTCGCGGATCAGACCGAGAAGAAGGTGTTCTGTACCAATATAGTTATGTCCGAGTTGGCGAGCTTCTTCCAGGGACAGTTCCAGGACTCGCTTGGCGCGAGGGGTAAAGGGAATCTCAACGGCGACAAACCCAGACCCACGACCAATGATTTTTTCTACCTCGATCCGGGCATCTTTGAGATTGACTCCCATTGATTTTAGGACTTTGGCAGCAACACCTGTGCCTTCCCCAATCAGACCCAAGAGGATCTGCTCGGTTCCAACAAAGTTATGTCCCAGGCGGCGTGCTTCCTCCTGGGCTAACATAATGACTTTAATGGCTTTTTCTGTGAAGCGTTCAAACATGGCTAATTCCCATCACCTGCTGCTTACCCGTTACGCTAATTTTAGCGTGAGACTCCTAACTTCGGAAAAATTAAAACGTTTGCTAAAAAATGAAAGGGTTCATTTTGGCACTTTAATTTCTCGCGCTAGTCAGGTTCTAGGTTGGCGTTGCCTGGTCTCCTTCAACTGGGAATCTTTGCCCAACTTGGGGTTGACCTACAACCTTCCTAGAAATTCTGAGAAGATTGATTTTGCAGGAAAAAATATCCTGCCCTACGGTTGTTTTTTATAAAGTTAGACACAACGACTGACTCAAAGGTGAGCCTAAATCCTTATTCCTCCTCTTGAATCGGCAAGATCAGGATAGGGATCAAGACTTGAATAGAGACAGCTTACTCTAAATAGAATTTTGATTCTGTATAGAGGTTGTCTCTCTGCAAGCCTCAACTGTGTTGTGGCTAACGGGATGACTTTCGATTATTAGGGGTCGAGGGGGGCTTTACAACCCCCGACTCCCATTCAAAACCGTGAAGAGCGACTTTCACCGCACACGGCTTAAGAGTCTAGTTAACTGTTGTCATCAGAACATCCGGTTTCTTTTGAGTTGTAAGACCCATCAGTTGCCGTTTTAGTTGTAATATTCTTTTTTGTTGATGCTTACATAGATTCTTGACATTGCGTCATGGGCTGAACGTCCGGGTCTAAATCCATAGCTCTCACCCTCGAATCTGGCTTCCCACTGAGGTTCTAAAGCAGATTTAACCAAGGCTTGCCTCACTCTATCTTGTATAGTTGGGATACCTAGGGGTCGTTTCTCTCCGTTGGGTTTGGGTATCCATTTCCTACGGAGTGGTTTTGCCTTTTGGTATTTACTCAAGTTGTTGGCAAGTTCTAATCGCTGTTTGGGTGTAATGGATTTTATTCCATCGACCCCGGCTGTCTTCTTGCCTTGATTATCCTGAGTCACCTTTCTAATTGATAAAAGTTTGGCGTAATATGACTTGACTAGAAGTTTTTGGAGCTTCCGAGCTTTTGCATTTTGTCCCGATAATGATGCCTGGTAAATTCTCTTTTGCAGCTTAAATACTACCCGTTGAACTTTCGCCCAATTGATAGTATTCCATGCACTCGTAGTCTTGGTTATACTCGTTTTCACCGTTTTAACTGCTAATTGAAACCTTACCTAACAACTAAACCGGAATCTATCAGCGTATCCTGGACATTACATCTAGGCTTTGGCTTCTGACTCCATCTCTCGCCCTCATAACATCCGCCTTAGATTTGTGGCTACCTAGCAGTCTTCGACCTCTGTAGGAGTAGATGAGGGGTTTTAACGTTCCTTGAAAATGGGTTTATTGCCTTTAGAATCATCCTATCTGCCGGGGTACTTTTGGGAGTCTTAGTAAGTGTTGCAAATATAACCTTACCTTTGTAGATGAACAGTAAAATCTCTACCTTTCCCCTTGTTCTTTTGAACGCAGCGTAATCAAGTCAATTTCGCTACTTCATCCTTTCGACAGTTCAAGCCGGATGTTCACTTTCGTTATTCTTGGGCAATTGGCTAGAGAACTACTTAGATATTTGACTTATATCCGATTTCCCGTTATTCCCAACTTCAGTGTTTTGATAATCAGTCTGACACTGTGGGAATTGCCGTATCTCTTTGGAATGGGCTACCGTACTTTATTGTTCGGAAAGCCGCACCATTGACTCCGAGATTGACCTTCCTTTACGATCACATTTTCAAAGTTGAGATAGATTTAATTGGATTTACTATTGATTTAGCCTCAATTACCAGTTGTCTGAACCTATCTCCCTGCTTACGTTTTGGGGTTTAAACCTAGACTTTGGCAGGAACGTCTCGCACTTACTGATGGATTCTAGCACAATGCTCTGTGAATGGTAGAACAGGCATCTTGCCTGTCAACCTGTTAACCTGTTAACCTCAAACCAATCTCTTGATACCACTGATGGATAACTTGGGGAAAATGGGGACGATGAAGATCCTCTCACCTGAGAATTAAGCCATCTTCTCCGGTATCTTGGTACTAGCCTTTGCGACGTCCTGCTTCTTTAAAGCCAATCTGAAATAGTAATATTTTTTAATTCTATCCCTCTTCTGTCAGTTTCCGAAAAACCTTGCATTTTTTGAATCCTAGAGCCTAGACAGAGCAAGTGATCGCGTTATTTTTTCTCAGTAGCAATTCCTGAGAGTGCGAAATTAGTCAAAATGCGATCGCCACATCCCAGACTGTTGACTATAACGTGGCTTTGGAAATTACTAATCATAGGAAAAACCGGAGAGTGACAGAAGAGGGATATTTAAGCGAATGGAGATTCTTTTGGCTTCGTTTTTAAGTTTTCGTTCTAGTCTACCCGTTTTCAAATGATTAAATTACTGTTTCAATTAATTAAATTCGGCTTAATTACTTCCCCAATGAATTTGCGATGCTTTTCTTTATCTCCACCTAACATAACCGACCGTGTATAATGTCAGTTCATCACTGACTATCAGATATTATAGGATATTAAGGTCAATACCTTCAATCTCAATTCAATAGCCACAAACCAATCAGATGAAGTCTTCCCCTATCAATTTGAGTCAACTGGTTAAAACCCATTCTTTTTGGCTGTTAACTCTGGCTACTAGCCTGAGTTGTATATACTTTACCTTAATTTGGAAAGCAGAAGATCTTGCTCATCTCGGCATGAGTTTGCTATTTTGGCTTGCCGTGATCACGCTTTTACGCGAAAAATGGCCAAGCTTAAACTTGAACAGTGACCTACTTTCCACTATACTTGGAACAGTTTTAATTGTTATTTTTTATCTAAAAAGTCTGACTGTTCCAACTCAAACTGATTATTTTTTACGAATAGCTCCTTTTCTCGGTGCTATCGGTTTAAGTTTAGTCGCATCCAGTCTAAAAGGCATTGTTCAATATTGGCGAGAACTGATGATTCTCTTTTTTCTAGGAGTACCTGCTGCCATTTTAACACCAATTTTTGATCCTTCTGAAACCACCGCTAAATTTACCCATTTTTTGCTTTGGTATACCGGTTTTGATGTGACTCGCGACGGAGTATATGTCTTGATGCCATCTGGAGCCGTTAAGGTTTACAGTGGATGTTCTGGCTTAGAAGCAATGAACTATTTGTTAGGGTTATCAATTATCTGTTTACTATTATATCCCACCGGGAAACGCTTTCATAAAATTATCACCCCTGTAATTGCCATAATTATTGGTTTTGTGATTAATAGCTTGCGAGTTGCCTTGATGTTACTCTTGGTTAACTCCGGCCAAACCAAAGCCTTCTATTATTGGCATGAAGGAGAAGGCTCTCTAATTTTTGGTTTAATCGAGGTTATGGTTTTCGGATGCTTTTATCTGTTTTTAATGCGACAAGATGCTCAACCCTCTGGAGAACTGAAACCGTGAGCAACCTATTCCAGCGATACAGAATTATAGTTTTAATACTTCTGTGTGGAACTGCTATGATGATTTGGGTTCAGATTTTACTCAGTCCTAACCCAGAGAATCCGACAAAAAGGCAAACCCAACGTCAAGGATTTTCTTCTGTTCTAAACAGAGCCTAAAACGTCCTCAAAAAATATCTACTTCCTGAAATCAACAATAAAAATCATGATGAAACCGAATAGTGACCCTTCACCAACTCTACTGGAAGAGTTGAGAAAGTTTAGTTTTTCTTTACTGGAATCTATCTCCCTCTGGCACTGGATTGGATATGGCTTGCTGGTGTTAGCCTTAATGGATGTCATTGCATTATTATTCCCACCTCAAATCATGAATCCAGCCTGGGAATTTCAAACAATTGGTGGTTTAGTTGAACGAGTTGCAGTTCCTTTAATTGGCTTCCTTTTAGTTTTTTATGGCGAACACATTGGACGCGAAAATTGGGAATTTCCCTTGGTTAAACTCCTGTCCTGGCTAACTTTACTCGTGGGTTTATTATTCTTGCTCTTGATTCCTCTAGGCGTTTTTAATACAATTCGCTTGGATAAACAAGCTCAAAGTCAAATTAGCTCTCAAGTCCAGCAAAATATTACCCAAATTCAGGAAGTCAAAAAACAACTGGCTACAACCCAAACGGCTGAAGAGATGAAAGCTTTATTGCGCCGTTTGGATAATCAAGGTCGCGCTCCTGATATTCAAACCTCAGAACAACTCCAAAAAGTCAAAGATGAACTTTCTAATTTTATCTCTAAAACGGAAAATCAATTGTCAAACCAAGCCAGTATAGTTCAGTCTGGTCAACGTCTAACATTGCTGAAAAATTCCATTAAGTGGAACTTGGGTGCTTTAATTTCAGGGACACTTTTCATTATTATCTGGCGTTCTACCCGTTGGGCTCGTTAGCTCAAGTTTGGTATTTCTGGAGGTGACTTTATATTTACCCCCCTTATGTAAAGTCCTCCAGATTGATTTTCCCCAAAAAATTTATAAATTTAGATTATGGAATATTCCCCTGTTTAGGAAATTTAGCCTAGGGAAGAACAGAAGAAAACATAAAATTCTGGATTTATCAGCCAAACGATCCTCTCAAACTGTATTTAAAGCTACTTTTTCAGGATTGTTATATAAAAAAAAATTATAATCCCCCAATTTTAAAGAGTTGATGAACTTGTTGCGTGAAGCAATTGAGTTTAGCAAGTTAAGTATATTCTTAAAGAGATAGAACAAAATTACATCTACTCAAAGACATAAACTATGAAATTCAATACTATTCTTCCTTCTTTCTTTATGGCTGCCAGTGTTGCAGTTGCAACCAGCTTACCCGCTCAAGCGTTAACTTTTGATTTCTCCGGTACCGATAATGGGGGAACAGGTTCAGCCACGATGAACTTTACAGGCTTAGGAACCCAAAATGTTACGGTTGATTTGTGGAATACTTCTTCTACCAAGTTAAATGATGGTACTGGTGATAATGCTCCCGCTATTACTGGATTTGGCTTCAATAATAAAGGATTATCTGATCCAGCAATCACAGCTTGGACACTAAAAGCTTATAATAGCTCAGGTACTCTTCAGACCATTGGTAGCAGTAGCGACAGCACATTACCTTGGAGCATTTTATATGATGAAAAAACGAATGGTATTACCCTCGATTATCTAGCAGCCGCTCTTAACAACGGGGAGAACAGCCCTCAGATTCAAGGCGGAATCTATAACCCTGATGCTATAAGCTCAAGTGCTTTATCTGCTGGCCCTAATTTCTTCAGTAAAGCCACTCTGAATTTAACATTTGCATCCGATTTCACGCTTGATACCGCCGGTATGAGTCCTTATGTCAGAATGCAAGCCGTAGGTAATGGAGGAAGCTTGAAACTGGATGGTACACGACAGCAAGACGTTCCCGAACCTCTGACCATTTTAGGTTCAGCCGCTGCTTTAGGGTTTGGTTCAGTCTTGAAAAAGCAAGCCAATAAAAACAAAAATAAAGCCGCCACTAAAGACACAATCTCAGTATAAATTTACAATTTTCAAGTATCGATCAATATCTATGAATATAGATCAAAACTGTGGAGCGGGTATTTAGCCCGCTTTTCGTATTTCTTTACAATAACCTCAAACAAATCTCTTGATACCACTGATGGAGAACTTGGGGAAAATGGGGACGATGAAGATCCCCTCGCCAGAGAATTAAGGCATCTTCTCCGGTATCTTGGTAATAGCCTTTGCGGCGGCCTGCTTCTTTAAAACCAAATTTCTGATATAAATTAATTGCCCGTTGATTAGAAACTTTAACTTCTAGGGTAGCGCGTTCGAGTTTCCGTTTCCAAGCTGATACTAATAATTGAAATAATAACGCTTCACCTAACCCTTTTCCTTGATAGTCTGGATCAATGGCTAAAATTGTAATATGCGCTTCTTCTAAGATTGCCCATAAACACCCAATTCCTATAATTTCATTACCCGAACTTCCCGGATTTTTTAATTCTATTTTAGGTAATTTTAAGTCTTCTGAGATCGGTTGTGAATTTTCGGTTTCATTAACTCGTTTCCAAATGATTAAATCACTATTAGGGCTATCAATTTCTCGTTGATATCCGTCTATTGTCCAAAGTCCGCCTAAACAGCGTTGATCGAGTTCGACAACCGCAGAAAGTTGATCATCGCTTAAAAGTTGTAATTCTAAATATTGTTTTCCCATTGCTCCTACAATCTTCTAATTCAGATTAGACCCTAGATTAACTAATGATTAAACTTATACTCAATATAATCTCCATCCTGAGTGATTATAATCTTAATACATTCATCGAAAATTTCTATTTCCCTCCTATGGCTGGTGAGGGGGGACAACTTTAAGGTAAAATCAGATCCATAGAAGTGTTAATATAGTATTTCCTGTGCAAAATTCTGGACTGCAATACCTATCGGCATCAACGGATGCCAGTGAAACGCGATCGCCTAATCAACATCTACTCCCTCTAACGGCGAAAGTCAACCCCCAAGATCACTTAGAAATTGGCGGTTGTGATGTTACTGCTTTAGTTGAACAATTTGGCACACCCCTTTATATCGTCGATGAAACCACCCTGCGAACGGCTTGTCAACAATACCGGGAAGCCTTCAAACGTCATTATCCGGGTGAATCTTTAGTTTTGTATGCCTCCAAAGCCTGGAATTGTTTAGCGATTTGTGCAATTGTTGCTTCTGAAGGGTTAGGAATTGATGTGGTTTCAGGAGGCGAACTCTATACCGCTTTACAAGCAGGAGTTCCACCCCAGAAAACCTACTTACATGGTAATAATAAATCCTCAGAGGAAATTCAATTAGCCATTGAAAATGAATGTACGGTTGTTGCAGATAATTGGTCAGATTTAAAGATTCTGGCTCAACTGAGTCAACAGTCGATTGTTGATCATCCGATTCGGGTTATGATTCGGTTTACCCCTGGAATTGAATGTCATACCCATGAATATATTCGTACCGGACATTTAGATAGTAAATTTGGTTTTGATCCCGGTCAATTGGATGAAGTGTTTCAATTTATCAGTCAACAACCGGGTTTAGTTTGTATTGGGGTTCATGCTCATATTGGTTCGCAAATTTTTGAATTACAACCCCACGAAGATTTAGGATATGTCATTATTGATACATTGACAAAAGCGAATCAATATGGTTTAAATCTTTCAGAAGTTAATATTGGTGGGGGTTTGGGTATTTGTTATACTGAATCAGATGACCCTCCAAGCATTGAAGAATGGGTAAAAATTGTTACCGATTCCATTGTAAACGCTTGTCAACAGAAACAATATCCCCTACCGCGATTATTATGTGAACCGGGACGGTCGATTATTGGGTCTAGTTGCGTTACAGCTTATACCGTTGGTTCTCAAAAACAAGTCCCTGGAATTCGCACCTATATTGCTGTAGATGGCGGAATGTCCGATAATCCCCGTCCGATTACCTATCAGTCCTTATACCGAGTGGTATTGGCGAATCAAATGTCTGCACCCATGACTGAACCAGTCACCCTGGCAGGAAAACATTGTGAATCTGGGGATATTTTAATTAAGGATGCTCAACTTCCGAAAGTTGAATCTGGGGATATTCTCGTGGTGATGGCAACCGGAGCCTACAACTATAGTATGGCATCGAACTATAACCGACTGTCTAAACCTGCGGCGATTTTAGTCAACGATGGCGATGCTAACGTGATTATTGAACGAGAATCTTACCAAGATTTAATCGGAAAAGATCGACTTCCCGAACGGTTGACACTCAACCCTTAACGATTAACAGTTGACGGTTGACAGTTGATACTTTAACAATCAAGAGTCAACCGTTAACCACTAACAATTTAACTCTAAAATTTGATAATAATTTTCGATGAATACGGCGCCTATTCATGACAAAGCAAGGAATTCCTCCCTGGTTGATTCAAAGTCTTGATATTGGATTAGTTTTTGCCGTCGCTTATGTGGTCTTAGTCATCATTGGAGAACGCCGTACTCTATGGATGGTGCGAGGGTTTATTATTCTGATGTTGGCAACGGCTCTGAGTAACTGGGCTAATTTAAGGTTATTGTATATTGCCCTCAATAGTTTAGTTACAGGGTCTGCCGTAGCGATGGCAGTCATGTTACAGTCGGAATTTCGCCAATTTTTAGAACAATTGGGTCGGGGAGAAGTTTCGCAACTGTTTGGTCAAGGTCGCCGTGTGATTCCCGAACCCGATGGAGTGATTGATCAAATTGTAGAAGCTGTTAAAGAACTTTCACAAAACCGCACAGGTGCATTAATTATTATTGAAACAGCCAGCCCCATTGATGAACGGGATTTTTCGGTTCCGGGGGTTAAACTAAATGCAGAAGTCTCCAGGGAACTGTTACAAACGATTTTTCAACCTAAAACCCTGTTACATGATGGGGCGGTGTTAATTCGGGCGTCTCGAATTGCGGCGGCGGGGGTAATTCTACCACTATCTGAACGAATGGCGTCTCGACAATTGGGAACTCGCCATCGAGCCGCGATGGGAATTACGGAACGGGTGGCAAAATGTATGTGTATTGTAGTGTCAGAAGAAACGGGTTCAATTTCTTTGGCGGAGAAAGGAGTCCTCAATCGACCCTTAACTAGCAGTAAACTGAAAGAGCTATTAGAAGCTCGGTCTTGGACATCCAATGATGACAGAACTGCTGCTTCAATTTCGATTACCCATTGGGGAAACCGCATTGGTTCCCAAGGAAGGGCTTTAGTATCTGGCCTATTCCGTCCTCGTTCCAAAGCTTCTCGGGAGAAAAAATGAGTGCTAAAACAAGGGTTATATATGAATTACCCGCAGATTTAGACCAAAGCCGTTTGCCCAAACACATTGCTGTGATTATGGATGGCAATGGTCGTTGGGCGAAACGTCGGGGTTTACCGCGAACAATGGGTCATCGTCGGGGAGTGGATGCCCTCAAAGAAGCCTTACGCTGTTGTCGAGATTGGGGTGTGCAAGCACTAACAGCTTATGCCTTTTCTACAGAAAATTGGGGCCGTCCGTTAGAAGAAGTGGATTTTTTAATGGCGTTGTTTGAGCGGGTTTTAATGCGTGAACTACGGGAAATGATGGAAGAGGAAGTGCAAATTCAGTTTGTGGGAAATTTAACGGCACTTCCCCAGTCTCTACAGAAAAAAATAGAATATTCAATGGAGGAAACGAAAACCAATAAGGGGATTCTATTTACCATTGCTACGAATTATGGCGGACGACAAGAAATTTTAACGGCTTGTAGAGAAATTGCAAATCAAGTTAAACAAGGGTTCATTCAACCGGAAGATATTGATGAAACGCTGTTTGAACAACATTTATATACAGCCGGAATGTGTCACCCAGATTTATTAATTCGCACCAGTGGAGAATTGCGAATTAGTAATTTTTTATTATGGCAACTTGCCTATGCAGAAATTTATGTTACCGATACTCTCTGGCCGGATTTTGATCATCAGGAACTCCATCTAGCCTTATCTTCCTATCAAAAACGGGAGCGGAGGTTTGGGAAAGTTTGAATCAGTTATCAGTTATCAGTTATCAGTTGAGATGTTAGTTGGGTTGCAGAAGTTTTGGAGAGATTGGGGACGACAGAGGGAAAAATGATTTTTGCACTTCTTAAAAAGACTCGAATCAGGGATTACTATTTCGTCAGCAGTTATGAATAATTACTGTAATTACGTTATGCCTAATCGACAACAAATACTCACCCATAACTGATAACTGATAACTGATAACTGATAACTGATTATGGCCCGCCAAAAATAGCTGCTTCGAGATCTCGGCGAGATAGGGAATATTTAAAGGAACGTTGAATATCTTGACCGTTGTTGGCGGCTCCAATATAACGCACGGTAATTTGGTCAACATCTAACCACAAATCTGCTGTCCAATTTGGGTTTTTAATGCGCCAATAATGAAGCTCTTTACTATTTTGTTCCCCCCCATGAGAGCGTAACCAGTTTTCTATATCGGGTAAGGGATGATTATATAACGGTGTATCGGAACTGGGCAAGGTCATAAACAAGAGATAGGAGAACGAATTTGTCCTAAATGTTAATTATAGCATTTTTTACAAATCTTAATAAATCAATGTTTTAAAATATTAAAAACCCTAGAGGTTGGATGGATTCTACCCCACTCCCGGAACGAGTTAAACCGATAAAAATAGCTAAGAATAAACACCCGATTAAACTCAGTCCCATGAGAAATAATGCAAAAATCTCTCCGGCGGAAAGGGGACGGTCTGTTGGGTCTAAATAAGCAGAAGATTTAGGATAAGGATGGGTTTTAGATAATGGTTGATTAAAATTAGTCGGAACCTGAATGACATGATATCGAGAATAGCCAATTGTTAGATCATAAGATTGACGTCGTTGTGGGTTGCTTAAGGTGGCGTAAGCTTCATTGAGTGTTTGAAATTTTGCCGTTGCGATCGCTTTTGATAAGGTTGTTGTATCAGGATGGTAAAGTTTACTCAATTCCCGATAGGCGCGTCGAATTTCTATGGGGGTGGCGCTAGGATGAACCCCTAAGAGCGTGTAATAACTAGAATTGAGTGCGGGATGGTTTTCGGGTTGGGGTTGCTGTTGGGATGAAGTTCCTGGGGAAGTCACGGCTATCTACTCAACATCACATAAACAGTTCTTTTATTATATGGGATGTAGAAGACAGAAGACAGAAAATCAGAAAATCGGTAGAGGAATTATAGGGAACGCCTCTACAAAATCCTGGAATTAGAGCAATTATTTATTCATCCGACGAAAAATTACGCTCTAGGAAATCTAACGCATAGTTTCGTAATTCATAATATTCCGATGATTCTCGGAGTTGATGGCGATCGCGAGGATGAGAAAACGGAACTTCTAATATTTCTCCAATATTAGCATGGGGGCCATTGGTCATCAAAACAATTCGATCAGACATATAAATAGCTTCATCAACATCATGGGTAATCATCATCACCGCTTGACGATTTTGTTCCCAAATATCTAAAACTTGTTTTTGTAATTTTCCTCGTGTTAACGCATCTAATGCTCCAAACGGTTCATCCATTAATAACATTTTAGGCTGAATGGCTAAAGCTCGTGCAATTCCCACCCGTTGTTTCATTCCGCCTGAAATTTCATGGGGATATTTATCAGCAGCAGCCGTTAAATTCACCATAGCAATATGTTCATTGACTAAACTCATTTTTTCCGCAGAAGACATATTTTTCAGAACTTCATCAACGGCTAGACGAATATTTTCTCGAACGGTTAACCAAGGTAATAAAGAATAATGTTGAAATACCATCATTCGATCTGAACCGGGTTTGCGAATTTCTTTCCCTTCAATGCGGACAGAACCTGATGTTGCTTTTTCTAACCCCGCTACTATTTTTAATAGGGTAGATTTTCCACAACCGGAATGACCGATCACAGAGATAAATTCATCCTCACCAATAGTAAGATTGATTTGGTCTAAAACCACAAATTCTCCGCCATTGGCATTAGGGTAGGATTTTACTAAATTCTCAATAGTTAAAAATCCAGAGGCGTTTAAAGTAGAAGTTGGGGTTGAGATTGAAGTTGGGAATTGTTTCATAATAAACCTCACGAGATATTCAAGATAAACTAAGATAAAAATAAAGATTGAGGACGATTAGCCCGAATTTCAAAACTCTTAAGATAACCGACTGGATCACTCGGATCAAAAGCTTTTTTATCAATAAAAAATTCAGCAGGTTCGATTTTATAATCCTCCTTCGGACATTCAATTCCCATTTCGTTTGCAATCTCTCGATATAAATCCGTTCGCCAAGCTTGGTGGGCTTTTTTCTCAGCATCTTTAGGTATTTCTTTAATTTGTCCCCAACGAGCCGCTTGAGTCATTAACCAAAGGCTTTGAGACTGCCATAAAAACGTAGAATGAATCCCTGGAATATACGATAACTTCGGAGGAGAATCATAAAAAATTGTCGTATAGGGATCAGAAATAATTCGTTGTTGGTTATCAAATCCGCCATAATTATAATCCCCCACAATTCCAGGTTTAGTAAATTTATCAATGGCTCCTTTTTTCGGTTTTGCTCCCGTAAAAGAAGGGTCAGTAATTAGTTGAGCAACTTCCGGTCGATTAGCAGGATTACTACAATATTGACAAGCCTCAATCATCGCTTTTACTAAACTGCGATAAGTTTTGGGATTTTCATTAATAAATGATTCCATCACACCTAATAATCGATCGGGGTGTCCATACCAAATTTCAGAGCCTTGAGCAAAGGTAAAACCCACATTTTCATTGCCTGTAATGGCGCGAGTATTCCAAGGTTCTGCCACCATATAAGCTTGCATGGCGCCAATTCTAATATTGTTCACCATTTGAGGTGGGGGAATAATAATAATCCGAAATTCTTGGATCGGATCAACCCCAGCCGCCGCCGATAAATAGCGGGCAAAATATTCATAAATTGCCGAACTTAAGACAACTGCCCAGATGCGTTGTTCAGGAGGCAAAGCATCAAAATAGCCTCGAAAATCTCGCCCAAATTCCTCTAAATTGCCGTTATATTCATGCCAAGGACGCAAACCATAATCCCACATGGCTTTATTCATCGTCATGGCGTTTCCGTGGCGGTGAATGGTCATGGCGGCACACAAGGGGGCTTTTCGTGCACCTTCGGCTCCAATACGGGCGTTGGTAACAGCACCCGAAACGACGGGAGACGCATCTAAACGCCCGAAAATAATACCATCCCGGGAATTAGCCCAACTTGCCTCACGGGATAAGGTAACATTGAGTCCGTATTTGCGGAAAAATCCCTTTTCATAGGCAACAGCAAAAGGCGCGCAATCATTAACAGGAACGTAACCAACGGTAATATTGGGCTTTTCTAAGGTTTTGGGGTCAACAACGGGTTCAACGGCTAAGGCGGCTTCCGATAATTGGGCGGTGGGAGGTTTACCCACGTTGCAGGAATACAACGCCAGTCCCGTCGCCGTCAGTCCCATTGCGTGTAAAAATTGACGTCGGGTAGTCATATTGTTTTTGGATTTTGAATTGAACTTTTATGAAATTAAACTCATGCTTGTACGCGGTGATGAGTTACTAATGCTTGAATTTGACCTAAACCGTAATCGAGTAATAATCCGGTTATTCCGATTACAAATACGGCTAAGAATACCGAACTTAAATTCAAGCGATTCCATTGATCCCAAACAAAGAATCCAATCCCCACACCTCCGGTTAACATTTCCACCGCTACAATCACTAACCAAGCAATCCCTAAACTAATCCTTAATCCGGTAAAAATATAAGGTAAACTGGCGGGTAAAATGATTTTAATCACTCGTTTCCATTGAGGCATTTCTAACACTCTGGCTACATCTAAATAATCAGGATTAACGCTGGCAACTCCTAGTGCTGTATTGATAATAGTCGGCCATAAAGACGTAATAAAAATCACAAAAATGGCGGAGGGTTCAGCTAAGTTAAAAATGGCTAACGCAATGGGCAACCACGCCAAAGGAGAAACAGGTTTAAAAATTTGAACTAAAGGATTTAACGCTAAAAATGCAGGGCGTGACATTCCAATTAAAAACCCTAATGGAATTGCCACCACAGCCCCTAATAAAAACCCTAAGATCACTCGGCGTAAACTGGCAATTAATAGCCAACCTAATCCTAAATTACCCGGCCCTTTTCTGAAAAAAGGATTAGCATATTCTCGGCTATCGATTAAGGCTTCTAAAGGGGTTGGCATTAAGTCTGTGAGGAATGTTGCCGCAAACCACCATAGAAAAATTACCCCTAAAAATCCTAACGTTGGTAATAGAAACGTATCCCGAAATAAGATGGGCTTGGTTTTTTTCCACGCCATCTGTCCAGCGACTGCGAGAGTCGCAAGATTCAATTGTAAGAACATTAATTTTCCTCAGAGTCTAGGTCAGTGAATGCGAAGAAAAAGATACTGGCCTGGAACACTGAATCTCGTCAGATTATGAATAATTCTGACTGTTTCAGTCTCCTCCCAATGCCTACGGAGTTAGCTGACGGGCTGGGGTTGAGAGATACCCTTCTCTTTATTATTTATCAAAAGAGATTAGCCCCAAAAATTTGGTTCCCCCGCTCTTGCTGACTATCGGTAGTCAACAGCAAGACTCGGCTGACTTCTTCGCCATATTTGACTATGACGTTAACACATCGTTTTTAAAGTTGCAAGGGTAAAGTTGAAATTTGCTCTGAGTTCTAACGTATTTCTCTGGGATTTAAAAACAGAAATTCTTTCAGACTAAAGGTTTCAGCCCGATTTTAATTTTCCCCTGCAATAGCCGTGTTCTATCTTTAGAAATAAGTAATTGTAGGATTTCCTTTAAGCTTTAATAAATAGTTTGGATAGAAAATTACAACTCTTACCGAGGGTTTAAAGTGTTGAAGCTATTGCCAATATAATCATCAAAAATTGCACCCCTACTAATGAGATCATTCTTGGCTTCTGGTGAAATCCCTAGGTTCGATCTAAATTGAGTCTTTTTAACAATAGCTCCACTCAAGTTCGTGAGACTTAAATTAGCGAGATTTAGAGAGGCAAAACACAAATTAGCCAAACTTAAATTCGCTTGAAACAAATTTGCTCTCGTTAAGTTTGCTCGGCTAATATTACTTTCCACTAAATTTATTTTCGTTAAGTTGGCTTCACTTAAATTCGCTCCCATCAAGTTAGTTCCGCTTAAGTTCGCTCCCATCAAATTTGTTTTATTTAAGTTGGCTCGACTGAGGTTGGCTCCACTTAAATCCGCATAACTTAAATCAGCTTCACTGAGATTTGCTCCCATAAAATAAGCTTCACTGAGATTAAGTCCACTTAGGTTGACTCCTTTTAAGTTGGCTTGACTTAAATAAACTTGATTCAGGTCAGTTTCGATTAAATTGGCATTTCCTAAATAGACTCCACTGAGGTAAGCTTTACTTAAGTCTGCGCCACTCAGATTTGTGTAGCTGAGATAAGCTTCACTCAAGTCTGCTTCTCTGAGGTTTGCTGCTTTTAAATTGGTGTGAATGAGATTAGAGTTACTGAGGTTGGCTCCACTTAAATTTGCATTCTCTAAGTTGGCTCCCATTAAGTTAACACCACTTAAATTCGCTTGGCTTAAGTTGGCTTGACTGAGGTTGGCTTCAGTTAGGTTAACGCGACTTAAGTTGGCTTGACTCAGGTTAACATTTCTTAAGTCAGTTTTTGCCAAATTAAGACCCTTTAAATCAATACCCACTAAATCTTTTGTCAGGTCAATTCCGATGAGTTTTGCTAATTCTAATAAACTATCTGTGTTGGCATTAAAAAGGGTCTTAATATAGCTTTTTGCTTCTTCTTGAAGCTGTTTGTCATTCATGGCTAAAACTCCATTATTTTTGAGTTAGATTTGATTTTATCAATCATTAATATAGTAGAATTCATTGTTATCATACCGAGCAAGATTAGGAGTGAGAGTTGAGGAAAGAGAAGCTCTTCTCTGTTTTAGCTGGAAACACCAAGCTTTTCTTTGATAGTGTTGAGGGTGTTTACCCGTTTGACTGTCCTTTGTTTATAGTTTGTGTTTTTTTTAATATAACATTATCTTCACTCATTTTAAAACGCCCTATCAAAACTTAAGAATTTTTGAAAAGATTTTTTAATAGAAATAGTAACGTCTTCCCGCAGTAACTCTTTTCCTGATCCCCGGTCAATATTTACCCGGTTGTCCCTCCTAAATTGTTCAAACTGGATTAAGATTCTGAATCAAAATCAAGTCTTCTGGCTGCGATGAAACTTGATTCTATATCAGCTATAATATAATGAGAAAAGGTTCAACCCTTCTGGAATGTAGGGTGCGTCAGTGACAAACGCACACACCATTTCTCAACACCCAACCTCCAACCCCTGACAACCAGATTATGAATTTCCTAGAGAGTATCAAAATGGCGACTACAACGCTATTAGCCAATAAAATGCGAAGTAGTTTAACCATGTTAGGAATTATTATTGGGAATGCCTCTGTTATTGCCATGATTGGTATTGGAGAAGGAGCTCAGAAATTTGTCAATAATCAAGTGAATTCTTTGGGGCCAAATGTTTTATTTGTGTTACCTGGAAGTCCAGAATCTCAACGTCGTCCGGTATTTCCCCCCCAAAATTTAGTCTTAGAAGATGCAAGAGCGATCGCAGAACAAGTCCCATCTGTTGAACAAGTTGCTCCCTCTTTGAATGGCAGTGAATTAATGACTTATCGCAGTAATAATGCCTCGGCTGCGGTCGTCGGAACAACACCGGAATATTTATCGGTGCGGAATTTTGATATTGCTAAAGGTCGATTTATTACGGATTTAGACTTAAAACGTAATGAACAAGTTGTAGCATTAGGATCGGAATTAGCTCAACAATTATTTGGCAATGAAGACCCCATTGGTAAATCTGTTCGACTGCGAAATATGAGCTTACAAGTGGTGGGAGTCATGCAGCCAAAAGGCTCCAGTTTTGGCAGTAATGAAGATATGAATGCCTTTGTCCCCTTAACTACAATGGCGAATCGAATTATCGGGAATAAATCACCTTATGGAACTCAAGTAACGTTTATTTCCATTGCCATTGATAGCCAAGATAATATGGCTGCGGCTCAATTCCAAATAGAAAATTTACTGCGGTTACGTCATAAAGTGATTGATGAAGATGATTTTACCGTTCGTAACCAAAAAGATTTAATGAATATTTTGGGAAGTATTGCCGGAGCTTTAACCATTTTGTTAGCAGCAACCGCCGCCATTTCTTTGTTAGTGGGTGGGATTGGAATTATGAATATTATGTTGGTTTCGGTGACGGAAAGAACCCAAGAAATTGGCTTAAGAAAAGCGATTGGAGCCACCCAATCTGATATTTTAATTCAGTTTATGATTGAATCTGTAATTTTATCCGCCGCCGGGGGTTTAATTGGAACCTTGATTGGGGTGGGTGGTATTTTATTAGTAGGTGCGTTCACTCCTTTAGAAGCCGGAATTTCTACCGTTGCGATTGTAACAGCCGTTAGCATCTCTGGGGGAATTGGATTATTTTTTGGTGTTGTTCCCGCCAAACAAGCGGCTCAACTTGACCCTATTGTTGCTTTAAGAAGTGTTTAAGCTGTCAACATTAAATTATGAAAACATCAATTTCCACCCAACCAGAAAATCAAGATTTACAACCCAAACCTGTTATTATTCATTTAGAAAATGTTACCAAAGTTTATGGCATGGGTGATATTCAAGTTCAGGCGTTAAAAGGGGTAACTTTAACCGTAGAACAAGGAGAATATTGTTCTATTATGGGGGCATCGGGTTCGGGAAAATCAACGGCGATGAATATTATTGGTTGTTTGGATCGTCCCTCCACAGGTTCCTATTATTTGGATGGGGTGAATGTAGCGAAAATGTCAGAAAATAATTTAGCCAAAATTAGAAATATTAAATTAGGATTTGTGTTCCAACAATTCCATCTTTTACCGCAACTGAGTGCCTTAGACAATGTGATTTTACCGATGATGTATGCAGGAATTCCCGCCACAGAACGTCGAGAACGCGCTAAAGAAGCGTTAATTCGAGTTGGGTTAGAAAATCGGTTAAATAATAAACCCAATCAACTCTCAGGGGGTCAACAACAACGGGTCGCCATCGCTCGTGCAATTGTTAATCGTCCGGTGTTATTATTAGCAGATGAACCCACCGGGGCGTTAGATTCTCAAACGACTCAAGAAGTCATGGATATTTTTACAGAATTAAATGCCAGTGGAATGACCGTTGTAATGGTAACTCATGAACCCGATGTTGCCCGTCAAACTCATCGCATTGTTTGGTTTAAAGATGGGGAAGTAATTCATTCCCATCTTAAGCCCAATGATTTACACAGTGCTATTTTTTAATTTTTTTTAATCAGCTAGAATTTTACCGACAAACCGGATTTCTTCAAGAAACCCGGTTCTTCTGTCTAGGGATAAAATGGCTATATGTCTTATTTTAGACTTTTGTTCTTTTTCAACAGTAATCCTAACCCTAATCCGGTTAAAGCAAATACGGTACTGGGTTCAGGAACAGACTTAGAATTGAATTCTTTTTCAATAGTTGCATAAGCAGCATCCGCTATTAATTTGTGACCTGCCGTTGTCGGGTGGAAATCATCCCAGAATAAGTATTCATTAGGATTAGTACAACCGACTAACAAACATCCATTAGTAACATTTGTCAACCCGTACTTAGAAGGTTTTTTGATCACATCTTTGAACACGTTATTAACATCAAACAGGGCAATATTAGAATTAAATAATGATTGATTTAAGTCTTTGATTTCTTTTTTGAGTAAAGCATTATGAGCTTTAACTGTCTGTTGTAATTCATCGGCTGGAACTAATACACCACTACTTCCTAAAGGAGTTTTGCTTAAATCGGGTAAATTGCCAATTAAGAAATTTCTGGCACCGACACTATATAAACTATTGATTGCCCAAGATAAATTACTAACAACTTCTGTAGTATTCTTATTACCGTCATAGGTATAATCATTCCCTCCAGCCCAAAGAACATACAAACCATTGGGGTCAGCAGTTTGACCTTGTTGTAATAAGGGTTGAATAAAGGCTCCGATTTCTTGCTGTACACCGGGTAATGGAGGAAGACCAGGTTTCAGCTTATTAATAATGTTTGTACTTCCTGTAGTTGCTCCACCAAAGGCATAGTTAACCCCTTGGCTTGAGGTAATTCCACTGGTATAAGGAGTGGGGTTAAGTTCTAAATCCTCTGCTAAATACTCTGTCCAAATATCACCATTAGAAAAATGTCCTTGATAATAAGCTGCTGGAGGAGCAGGAATTAACCCACCCGTCAGATTAAACATATTACCGGGGTCACTTAAACTATCCCCAAAAATGTTAATACTGCTAAATGTTGCGGCTTGTGCAGTATTGACACCCGTAATTGTAAATGCAATACTTCCCCCAACGGAAACAGCGAATAAACGACTAGCAGTAGAAATATTCATCATCGTAGCTTACACCTCAGATAGCCTGGTCTAATGTTTAACTAACATTCTATGCGCTTGTTCCTCCGTAATATCACGGGGGTTTTGTAAAGTTTAAGGAAAGCTATTGTAAAATTTTGGTAAACATCCAAAGAGTTGACAGTCTTGGCTTTTCTGCCTGTCTTTGTCCCCTGTTGATAAATTCATGATCACTTCTGTACCCCAAGACTCGTAAAATAGTGAAGTTAAGACTTTGCTCCTGCAATTTGGGTAAAATTCAGTCCCCAGGAGTGAACTTTTGTTAACATCACCCCTATACACAAGCTGCATCATGGTATTGGCAAGCGAAATTAACTCGCCGTTGGAGAACTCTCAGTTTGATTTATCGGCGTATCTGACCCAACGGCAGACCCTGGTAGAACAGGCTTTAGATGCGTCTCTTCCTCTAACCTACCCTGAAAAAATCTATGAGGCAATGCGTTATTCCTTGCTGGCTGGAGGAAAACGTCTACGACCGATTTTGTGCCTTGCCACTTGTGAGTTAGTCGGTGGGACTGTAGAGATGGCGATGCCGACCGCTTGCGCCTTAGAAATGATTCATACCATGTCCTTGATTCATGATGATCTTCCGGCTATGGATAATGATGATTATCGTCGGGGAAAACTGACGAACCATAAGGTTTATGGAGAGGATATTGCGATTTTAGCCGGGGATGGTTTATTGAGTTATTCCTTTGAATTTGTTGCCACCCAAACTCCTAACGTTCCTGCCAATCAAGTATTACAGGTAATTGCCCGTTTAGGTCGGGCGGTGGGGGCCGCAGGCTTAGTGGGGGGACAGGTCGTGGATTTAGACTCTGAAGGATTAACGGATGTTTCCGAAGAAACCCTGACGTTTATTCATACCCATAAAACCGGGGCGTTATTAGAAGCTTGTGTCGTCTGTGGCGCAATTTTAGCAGGTGCGAGTGAAACCGATATTGAACGCTTATCTCGGTATGCGCGTAATATTGGTTTGGCGTTTCAGATTGTCGATGATATTCTCGATATTACCGCAACTCAGGAGGAACTCGGAAAAACCGCCGGGAAGGATTTAACCGCCCAAAAAGTGACCTATCCCAGTTTATGGGGAATAGAAGAATCCAAACGTCAAGCCCATCAGTTAATTGCAGACGCAAAAGCGGAATTATCTCACTATGGAGACCGGGCAATTCCCTTGTTAGCGATCGCCGATTTTATCACTAATCGCACTCACTAAAGCTATTTTTTCTAGTTTATGCAAGATTTTGCTCAAATCCTCGATAACCAAGTGTTATGGGTTGCCCTGTTAGCCTGTATTCTAGCTCAACTGTCTAAATTAGCGGTTGAGTTAGTCCAACATGGCAAAATTAATTTGCGGGTGTTAGTGACAACAGGAGGGATGCCCAGTTCCCACTCCGCTTTTGTCGGGGCTTTAGCAACGGGAGTAGGCAAAACAATGGGATGGGGAAGTCCTGATTTTGCCATTGCTGTTGTTTTCGCAGTGATTGTCATGTATGATGCCGCCGGAGTTCGTCAAGCGGCGGGAAAACAAGCACGAATTTTAAATCAAATCATTGATGAAGTTTTTGAAGAACATAAACAGTTAAGTGAAGAACGATTAATTGAATTATTAGGTCATACCCCATTTCAAGTGATTGTCGGTTTAGGATTAGGCATTGTCATTGGTTCGCTTGCCGAATTAAATTGGCCTTTGCATTTTATCCAAGCTTCATTGTAGAAACAGGGAACAGGGAACAGGGAACAGGGAACAGGGAACAGGGAACAGTCAAGAGTTGGAGTTTCCAGATGCAATTTAGAAGCCTATGCGCTTAAGGTTTAATTGCAGGACTAATTACTGTTACCCGATTACTATCGACTAACATTGACCAAAAGCCACGACTACTTAATTGTTTTAAGGTTGCTGTTGCTTTGTCAGAATTTGTGGTATATTCTACTAATAAATAAGGTCGTTGACCATAGGAAACTAAACCCACATCTCCGCCAATAACTGTTCGTAATTGTAGGGCTAATTCCGGTTGATTAAAATAATCCACTAAAACTGCATAACCTGACCCCAAAGGTTGAGGATTATATCTTGTTGATTCTGGCTTAGAGGCGGAGGAGGGAGGGGTTTCTCGAACAACCGGGGTTGAGTTAGAACTGGGACGAGATACCGGGGTAGCTTCCTGTTTAACAACATAGGCAGGTAACTTGACTTTATCTTGCAGGTACGCCGCCCAATCTTCAGCAACCAGTTGATCATCAAACCCCCCTACCCTAGTCACTAAATTACTCAAATAGCGACACACTTCACTCTTGATATCATTCGGTAACGTGCGCTGCACCAATTTCTGTTCCTCTGGAGTGTTACTGACAATCAATAACAGATATTCTCCCGGTTTTGGTGCTACACACGTTTCCTGAGCTAAACTGCTTCGGGCTGCTAGACTCCAACTGCTGATCGTTAGAAGACTAAAAACGAGTATTGTGGACAACCCTTGAACACCATTTTGACGCATAAACAGGAGGTCTACCAAAAAATTAATTAGGTTTAAAGCCCGTAAGTTCTACTTAGGCTTTATTGTAGTTATTCTAGTTTAATGTATAAAGATTCGTCACATCCCAACCTTCTTTTAACATATTGACATGAATAACTATTTCTGTCGGTTCATCGGGATGTTCTACTTTCCCCATTTATCTTTTTCCAGTAGAGAGGGTGCAAGACGATAGTATCGAAATCCACCGCCTCCTTTCCAGTTTACTGCTTTACTAATTCCCCCTTGATCTTCACCATCAATGACTTTTTTAAGTCGGGGAATAATATGGGTATGGCAATGTTCTCCTAGTTCAATCATAATCCAACGTCTTCCCATTTTGTGCGCGACTGCGCCTGTAGTTCCTGAGCCTGCAAAGGAATCAAGAACAATATCATTAGGATTAGTTGCTAAAAAAATAATACGGTGAATTAATTTTTCTGGTTTAGGGGTATCAAACGCCTTAATGTCATTAAATATAGTTTTTATTTCTGCTTTTGATGTTCGATTACTGCCCACATCTGTATGATTCCAAATCGTTTCTGGAGGGCGAAAGGATTGAACATCTCCATAAATACGATAATAAGGAGACCAACCCTTTCTACTTTTAATCCACTCAATTAAATGTTGATCAGATTCAGTTCTCTCTTGACTCCATCGCCATCTCCCCTCACTCCCATCTTTTCTAATAGGGAAGACATCAGAAGCGTCTGGTGCAGTCAGTGGAAAAAATAAGGTCGGTCTAGCTTCTCTTGAATCATCTCCTCCCATTGCTCTAAGAGGTTTTAAATAATAAGGTCTTCCTGCATCATCAACTTTATCATAATGTTTAGCTAAACCTTCTTCATTCACTGATATTTTATTAATGACAAACTTTTTTTTGTTTTTGGCAAAAACTAAAATATGGTCATGTCTTGTAGAAAAAAAATGTGCATCCATCCTAGGACTATCGGCTTTTTCCCATATAATATTTGAGATAAAATTATGTCTTTCAAAAATTTCATCACACATCACTTTCAAATAATGGGCTTCATGATCATCAATCGTAATCCACAGAGATCCATCTTCTGATAATAAACGACGAATAATTTCTAAGCGATCGCGCATTAAAGACAACCAAATTGAATGTTCAACCCCATCATCATAATGTTCAAAAGCTGATCCTGTATTGTAGGGCGGATCAATAAAAACACATTTAATTTTTCCTGCAAACTCTGACTCTAACGCCTTAAGAGCTAACAAATTATCCCCAAAAATCAAGCGGTTATCAAAACTATCATTTTCACTCATCCGATGGTCAGCATGATAGGATTTATCTGGATCTTCAAGCAAAATTCGAGGCTCCAATTTGGGGCGAATTTCTTTACCAATCCAGGTTAATTCTAATCTTTGCTTCTGACTCATATTTTGTAGTAACTACTATTTCTGTGTTACCGCTAAAAGCTGTGAGCTAACCCTGTGTTATATCAATAGGGAACCTTATTTTAATTTTTCAAGATCACAACTATTTTACTGATCATTTGATTCCACAGGAAATCACTGATGTACTTATTAACAGGCAAGATGCCTGTTCTACAAAAATTGAGGAGCCGGATGCAGGGAAACGTTCACATCCGGTTTATCAGACTAGCCAGAGAGTCATCTTTCTGACTTAGTTTAACTGCTGTTCTCCAAGGGGGCAGATTTTAAAGAATAAAGCAACAGCTTTCATTGTCCTGACTCAGGGTACAACTATTGAACCCTTGATTTTTAAGAGGCTGTTGCTAACGAGGCTAAAGCATCAGGAATACCAGCAGTTGGGGCTTGAAATTCTCCGGTGAGCACATACTCTAAACGTAATTTCAACCAAGTCACCACTTGTTTATTGGTAGAAACAATGGCGACCGCAGGTTGAGGGCATTGAGCTTTAACGTCTGCCATGGAAGGTGCTTCCAAAAAGGCAGGTTGCTGCACTAACCAAAAATCAAGTTCCTTTTCATTTTCCTGATAGTTGCGGGTGCGTTCCCGTAACACTTCTTCTAAGGGTTCTTCCTCAATCAAAAATTTGCGACTGCCTAAAACGTAGTAATAAGTCTGCATGGTGAATCATTGTAAATGCTGCAATGGGACGATTTGGGGGTTAGAGTTTCCCGTTAATCGCTTGTTTCATTTCTCGAACGGCTTGATCTAAACCGACGAGAACTGCCCGACTTATTATTGTATGACCAATGTTGAGTTCTTCCATCCCTTCTATCGCCGCAACGGGGTAAACATTCCAATAAGTTAACCCGTGACCTGCATTCACCCGCAGTCCCGCTTCTAAGGCTAACTTGCAACCTGTCGCTAAAATCTCTAATTCTCTGGTTTGGTCTTCCCCTTTCGCCTCCGCATAACATCCCGTATGCAGTTCAATAAATTTTGCCTTAACTTGCGCCGAGGCTTCAATTTGTTGGGGGTTGGCATCAATAAACAAACTCACCGGAATTCCAGCACCCTGTAGAGTGTTGACTACATCAGTCATCCGAGGAATTTGTCCCGCAATATCTAACCCCCCTTCGGTGGTAATTTCCTCCCGGTGTTCAGGAACTAAGGTAATATAGTCGGGCTTGATGTCCAATGCGATGGCCACCATTTCATCAGTCGCCGCCATTTCTAAATTCAGATGGGTTCTTACCGTTTGTCGCAACAGTCGCACATCTCGATCTTGAATATGGCGTCGATCTTCGCGTAAATGCACCGTAATACCATCAGCACCTGCTAATTCAGCAATGATAGCCGCCGCAACGGGATCAGGTTCAACGGTGCGACGGGCTTGGCGAATGGTGGCAATATGATCAATATTGACTCCTAAAGTCGGCAATTGTCTTTTCTCCTTGCTGCTATACCGTCTTTCACCTTGCCAAAAAATTCAACTCAGGTCAAGTCTATAGCGCTACTTGAAGAGGGAACAGGGAACAGGGAACAGTAAGAAGTGAAAGGGTTTCAGGGTTTAAAAATGTCCTAACCGTCAGGCGTAGCGCTCTATTAGAGATTAGTTTAAGTGTTGGGAAAGAGTATCTTATGAGTCATGCCAGTTCAAAATTAATCGGATTTGACTCACTACATCTGGTGCTTTAAAAGGTTTAGTAATAATGCCAGCGATCGCTAATTGAGCAAACCGATTTCGATCACTTGCTTGTGCTTTAGCCGTCAGCAAAATAGTAGGAATTGACCTACTTATAGGATTAGATTGCATTTTATTAAAAGCCGTAATCCCATCCATTTCAGGCATCATAACATCCAGCAAAATCGCATCTAGTGGTTCAGTTTCAGCAAGAGCAATACCAGCTTGACAAGAATCTGCAACAACTGTTTCCCAGGAAGCAATCACTCGAAATGCAACAGGGAGGACTTGACGAATTCCAGGTTCATCATCAATCAATAAAATCCGTTTCTTTACCATCTTGATCACCCTCTAAAATTGGTAAAGTGAAATAAAAACAACTCCCTTTTCTGATTTGTAAGTTGCTTTCTGCCCAGATTCGTCCTCCATGTTGTTCAATGATACTTCGGCAAATTGCTAATCCTAAGCCTGTTCCGCCTTTTGAGCGCGAATCAGAAGCATCCAATTGCTGAAACCGTTCAAAAATGCTTTCTAGCTGATGACTGGGAATGCCACGCCCTTGATCCTGAATCATAAACTGTAAACAGGTGACAGGAGATAAATCCTCCACAGACAGTGAAGAAAACTTCTCTACCTGAATTTTAATAATCGAATCGCAAGGAGAGAAACGAATCGCATTACTCAGTAAATTAGTTAGAACTTGGATAAGACGATCGGGATCAGCCTGAATTGGATAGGAGACCACAGACACCTCAAACTGAATATCGGATTGATTTGCCAAGTCCTTCATTTGGTTGATGGCAGTCTGAATCAGATCGTTAGGGTAACAAGACTGTTTTTCAAGGTGAACCTTACCGGAGTCGAGCCGTTCTAAATCGAGGATATCATTCACCAAACGCACCAAGCGATCAACTCCTTCGGCCGTTACATGAATCATCCCTTGTCCCTCTTCCGATGTCGGATCAACCCATTTTTGATCGAGCAAACTCAAAGCAACTTGCATAGAAGTTAGGGGAGTCCGCAGTTCATGACTAACAATAGAAACAAACTCACTTTTGAGTCGTTCCAATTTATGCTGTTCGGTAATATCTTTACCAATCCCAATAATACCGATTACGCTAGTCTGTACGGGAGAACCTATTGGATTTCCAGTCGTATCTTGCAAAACGGTATTATTCCAGACAATGATTCGTTCTTCCCCAGATTTCGTGATAATTCTATTCTGATAATGGGAATAAGGAACGTGCTGCTCCAGCAAATCAACAAAATGGGTTCGTGACACTTGCCATTCTTCAGCAACCACAAACGTTTTAAACCACTCTTGACCCATCACTTCTGGCTCGGTGTAACCCGTAACTTGCAAGAAAAAAGGGTTAACATACTCCACCACCCCTTGAGTATCTAATCCCACCACCATCAGTTGTACCTGATCTAACAGACTTCGCCATCTCCGATTTGATTCTTGCAAGGTGGCTTCGACTCGTTTGCGATCAGTCACATCCAATACCGTACCAAATAACCAAATCAGTTCTCCTCGCTCATTAAAAATTCCCGGTTCTGCTCTGGCTTCGATGTAGCGTACCTCTCCATCAGGACGGATAATTCGCAGATCAAATTCATAAGCCTCCCCTCTGACTGATGCGTTAAACATAGCTTGATGAATGTCTAAATCATCAGGATGGATATATTTATCCCGCTTTTGGGCATCCGGTACAGCACTATTGGGATCAAGTCCGTGAATGCGATAGATTTCCTCAGACCAGATAATCTTTTCATTGTCTTGTTCCCATTGCCAACTGCCTACATGGGCAATCCGTTGGGCTTCTCGTAGGGCAAATTCACTTTGACGGAGTGCCTGTTCTACCCGCTTACGCTCCGTGACATCCAGCACCGTGCCATACAAGTGTAATAATTCTCCCTGAGCATTGAAAATTCCAGGTTCTCCTCGTGCTTCAATATAGCGAATTTCCCCGTTAGGGCGAATGATGCGTAAATCCACTTCAAAGGAGTGCCCAGCCAGCGCTCGCTCAATTAACTGTTGATAATCAGCAAAGTCGTCTGGATGGATGTAAGGTTCAAGTTCTTTGCCTTGAGGCGGAGATTGGTTAAGATCGCACCCATGAATCTGATACATTTCTTCTGACCAGATGACGGTGTTTGTAATTTGATCCCAATGCCAACTTCCGACATGAGCAATTCTTTGGGCTGTACGCAGATTAAATTCACTCTGTTGTAATGCTTCGATGACTTGTTTATACTCAGTGATTTCTAGGACGATACCACCGACAGCAATGACATCACCCGTAGTGCTGGAAATGGGAAAAAAAGAGTTGATGCAATGTCGTAAAACTCCGGGTTGACTGGGTACATAACCCGATATTTCTAAATTTGAGATCGGCTGTCTGGTTTCAATGAGAGTTTGCAGTAAAGGTGTTAGGGTCGGGGCAAGTTCGGGTAACAAATTGGCTAATAATTGACCTAAATGCTCCTGAATAGAATACCCGTTGATGTCTGCTAAGACTTGATTAATATGGAGGAATCGTAGGTTTTTGTCAACAATAAATAATCCCACGTTGGACTGAGTTGCCGCATTAAAAAAGCCTGCAAACAATTGCTCTGATTGAAGAAACTCTTGATCGGGTTGTTCAGATGACGGCAAGACCCCGGACTTTTGCTTCAGCATCGCAACCTCGGCTCTCAGGGCTTGCAACTCTTCAATCAATTCGGTTTTGGTCTTGGCATCATCGTCCATCCTGACGTTCTCCTTTGTATCCCTATCAATTTTAAGGGGTTTAGGACTGATACCTTGACTAATTTGATCCACCTGGCAATTAGAACAGGGTTAGCGGTTAAAGATTACTTTTTTAATAGTATAACTGGCAAAGCTGAAAAGGGATTAGAAATCTCTGTGATTTCTGTTGTGGAAGTAGAAACTCGTTTAGCTTATACTTTTAGTTTATCTCTGGGATACTCGCTCTAAAAAATCTCCAAAAATAGCTTTATTATTTAGCACTTGCGCTTACTCCCTTAAAACGATATAATAGAGGGAGTTATAACCTTAAAATAAGCTATTTGAGGTAATCAAATATTAGGCATGACTTTAGAACAAGTAATTCAACAAGCAAAACAACTTTCCGCTTTGGAAAAAATGCGTTTAATTCAAGCGATCGCACCCGATGTTGAAAAAGAATTAATTCCAACTGAAATTAAACCTCGCCGTTCTTTATGGGGAATTTGTGCTGATTTAGGACAAGCTCCCTCAGCAGAAGATATTGATCAAGTTCGTCAGGAGATAGGGTTAGGCTTTGAGAGAGAGGATATATAATGTTAAAGGCGATCGCTGATACTCATACTATTATTTGGTATATTTTCGCTGATTCTCGTCTTTCACAAACAGCGCGCTCAACAATTGATAATCTTGCGGCTAATGGTGATTGGGTAGGATTTTCTATAATTACTATTGTTGAAATTATTTATGGTTCTTCAGTATTTAGTATGCTAAAGATTTAGTTAAAATGCCAATTCAGTAAACATCTTGATTGAAAGTTTTTGAAATTCCTGAATCCATAAGCCGAGCGTTTAATCAGTTTCAGCTTGTTATTAATTCCCTCCACTACCCCACTGGTTGTTCTGTGATCAAAGTAAGCAATATAAGCTTCTGTATCCTTTCCACAGATCTATGCTGACTTCTTCTACCTTTTCTAGCACCTCTGTTCCCCATCCCAGCAACACTTTTTTGATTTCTTCTTGTGTTCTTTTTTGGAGAATTGCAATTAACTTCGACTTGTCTAAATCTATTAAAACTGCACAATAATTTCCTTTTCCTTTAATCAATGCTATTTCATCTATTCCTAATCTTTTTAAATCGGTGGGTTTGAACTCAGCTAATTCTGATGATGCGTCTTTTAACATCCTTTCTATTTCTTCTGTTGTCACTAATCCTTTTTTGGCAACACTGTTTATATCCTTTTCTAAAACTTCTTGTACGATTCTATTAGCCAATCTTTTTGTATAAGTCCTTCTTTTTTCCACGAAATCTAACTCCTCACTAAACGGCCTTTTACATTTCTTACATTTGAACTGTCGTCTATTTATTTCCAAAAATACTGGCGATTCTCCCCAAGGTAAATCTTTAATTATATATCGATGGTTTTGATGTAATTTATGACTTTTTTCCCCACAACGAGGACAAATACTTTCCTGATGGATTGGCTCTATCTCTAAAATTATTCCAATCCCTTTATGCTGATGACGTGAGACTACTTTTACTCCTTCTAGCTCCAGAAGTTCTGTGAGCATTTTAATTTCCCTTGAGGAAGTCATTGTTACTGATTTACCCTGAATTTACCATTTTTCTGATTTTAGTTAACAACACAGATGGCTTAACTGTCAACCGGAAAAAGCTTTTCAGCTAGGGGTAGATATATTTTTTGTCTTTCTTGATTTTATTAACTATAATTTTAGCATACTAGATACTGAAGAACCAAAAAAAAATTGATCAGCTTACAGCAAAGTTATGGGAAGTAACAGATGAAGAACTAGAATCAATTCAATTAGTCTTATTAGAAAAAAAAGAGGTTGATAAAGGTAAAAAAATTATAGTATCTGATGCTGAAGAAGATTAGGCTTTAATTTTAATGTATGTAATAGCAATAACATGACTGATTACTGCTTCAGTCTTTGGCTACGTCGAATGCGATTGCAAACTTGAGTCGATAGTTCTTCGGGTACAATTGGCTTGGCTAAATAGTCATCTGCACCACAGGCAAACACCTGTTGTACCGTCTGGCGATCCGTTTGAACGGTAAGAATTAGAATGGGTAACCAACTCCATTGTGCTGTTTCTCGAATGAGTTGGCAGATCTCTAATCCATTCATCTCAGGCATATTAATATCTAAAATTAACAAATTGGGCTGAACATTTTCTAAGGTTTCCCAAATTTGTGTTGGTTTTTCTAATGTAGTCACTTGAATTCCCTCATTTTCCAGAATTTGTTTAACTAAGATAAGAATTATGGCATCATCATCGACTGCCATGATCCGGATCGGCTGAGTATCAAAAGGGAAATCCTGGGAAGAATTAAGTTGAATCAAAGAATTTTCTTCATGAATAGAATTAATGGGTTGCTGTTCTAACTCTAGCCGTAAAGTTTTGACTAATTGAGTGAGTGAATGTGTCGTTTTTAGGTGTATAGCCTGATTTTGTAATAGGATTTCTATTGCCTTAGCGATATAAGCAGCGGCTTCAAAACCAAAGGTAGCAACTGTACCTGCAAGCTGATGAGCACTTTTTTGGGCTGTTTGTAGCTGATTTTGATCTAATATTTGAGATTGCAAACTTGTGACAGCTTGTTCTAACGTTTTAAGATGATTAAACACTCCTTCTCGAATATTTTGCCAAATTTGAGCAATCGCATTCTCTAATTCTTTTCCTGGCTCCGCAGACAAAGGAGAACGAGAGGAGGAATCCTGTAAAAAACTTGGATTAATTCGATAACCATGTCCATACAAAGTTTCAATTAAATCTTCTGCTCCCACAGCTTTTAATTTGTTGCGAATGCGACGGATATGGGATTTTACAGTATCTTCCGTAGGCAGTTTATCCAATGACCAAAGATGATCAACAATATCCATTCGGCTAAAAACACGACAAGGATGACGTATAAATAATTCTATTAATAAATATTCTTTGCGACTAAAAGGTATAACTTGCCCCTGATAAGTAATTTGTCGCATTTCGGGATTGAGCCGAATATCTCCACAGGAAAAAATGATTGTTGATTGTTCTGTTAATCGACGAGAGAACACTCGAATTCGAGCCAGCAACTCTTGAATATCAAAGGGTTTTATTAAGTAATCATCGGCTCCGCTATCCAATCCCATTAGTTTATCGGTCAAGGAATCCTTTGCTGTGATCAGCATAACCGGAACTTGTAGATTGTGTTCTCGTAAGCGACGACATAAACTAATGCCATCCAACTTCGGCAATATAATATCGAGTAATACTAAATCATAAGAAATGATATTCATCATCTCCCAACCCATTTCACCGTCAGTTGAAACATCCAAAATATAATTGTGTTTACTGAGAACGGCACTCAATGCTTGAGCTAAATTATGGTCATCTTCAACCAGTAGAATTCGCATATTTTCCCAATGCTTCACTTTGATTAAATAGGAATTAATAAAAATTTCCTATTCAGATTCAGGATTGGTATAGGGATCAATATTGGGGTCTTTCACGGGTTCAGGATGAGGATTAGTATAGGGTTCTAAGTTAGGGTCTGTATTAGAATTGGGATCAGGATTAGTATAGGGATCGATATTTGGATCTTCGACTTCTTCAGGATGGGGATTGCTATAAGGCTCTGTATTGGGATCTACATTGGGTTGAGGATGACTAGAAGTAGACATTAGCTTATAACCTCATGAATTTTAGATAGGTCTTTTGTTCAAATCGGGGTCTAAACAGTAAATTTTCCTAGAAGAAATTTACTTTTTTAAACTAATCTGTAACCAGATCCTATATTCTATCCTGCAAAAGTAACAAAGTGGTGACAATTCAAGGGGTCTTTTCTTTGAGTTTAGCTGATCAACAAGACACAACATTACTGGCACAATAGAAATCAATAATGCACCTGAAGATGACAATAACATTAGAATTACTACGAGGATTTTGTTATGCCTTATGCCTTTGAACAACTGCGATTTCACTTTATTGAACATACCGTTCGCCGAGTCTGGTATGAAGGGAATACGAAAGATGAATTGATTCATGCCATCCGTAGTCAATTGCAGCAGGAGTTAACCGATGACGAACATTTAGCCCTACAGGATCACGTCAACTTCCTTTGTAACGAAACGGAAAAGCTATTACGCAGCCGCATTCCCCATGATATTGCGCCTAGGGAGACTGCAATCGAACTGTGGTAAAGTATTGGGGGATCTCACCTGGGATAATATGGATGGTTTTACCCTCGAATTTGATGAATGTAAGGCAATCTATGAAACACTACAGAGTCAGAATGATGTCCTTAAAACCGCCCTCAATCCATTAATTGAGGAAAACCCAACCTTTAATCAGTCGGAACAGCTAATCGCCACGTTAGCTTCCCCCTTAAAAAGTGCTTTAAACAATGGTATTGCTCAATTTAAACGGGGAAGAATGCTCTAGTTAGAAACAGGGGGCGCAGGGAGAGCAGGGGAGGCAGAGGGAGAAGGGGGAGCAGACAATTTTTGCTTGTCTTCAAACTAATAACGGGTGACTAAAAGCCTCCCGTCCCCACTTTTTTTGATAACTGATAACTGATAACTGATAACTGATAACTGATAACTGATAACTGATTATGGCTGCTCAAGATTTTAAAGATTACTACGCCATCTTAGGTGTTGATAAAGCAGTTGATCAGGATGCTATTAAGAAAGCCTATCGAAAACTGGCTCGTCAATATCATCCTGATCTCAATCCTAATGATAAAAAGGCAGAAGAACGGTTTAAGGAAATTAACGAAGCCTACGAAGTTCTATCTAATGAAGAAAACCGCAAGAAGTATGACCAGTACGGACAATATTGGAAATATGCCCAGGAGGGAATGCCACCGCCAGGGACAGGCGCGACCCAGTATGAAGATACGGACTTTGGACAATATGGGGATTTCAATGACTTTATTAATCAACTGTTGAATCGTTATGGTCAGGGCGATCGCCAGGGTCGTCGCGCTTATCGTTATTACACCAGCGATGGCTACCCAGAAGAGACAGACGAATTTGATCCGGGGTATCGTTCCCCCTATCATAGCTATGCGCCCCAACCTGACGTTGAAGCGGCGATTGTTCTGACGATGGCAGAAGCCTTTCAAGGTGTGGTTAAACAGTTGCAACTCGAAGGAGAACCGTCGTTTAAAGTCCGGGTTCCCCCTGGTGCTAAACCAGGTAGCCGGATTCGCATTAAGGGAAAAGGGCGAATGAATCCCTTTACCAAAGAACACGGCGATCTATATGTGACGATTGATCTCGCTCCCCATCCCTTCTTTAAGCTGGACGACCAAACGAATATTACCTGTGAAATTAACCTCGCGCCCGATGAAGCGGTATTAGGAACTGACCTTCAGGTTCCGACACCCGATGGACTGGTGACGATGAAAATTCCCCCCGGTGTAAAATCAGGACAGGTCTTAAGGTTGCGGGGTAAGGGATGGAAATTACTTAAAGGGGAGCGTACCGATCAACTGGTCAAACTGATGATTGTGGCTCCCAAGGAAAATGAGTTGAGTGAGATTGAACGCACCAGCTATGAAACGATTCGCGCCCATCGGATGTTTAACCCCCATGCCAATCTGGAGAATATCACCCTATGAACGAAGACATGATTGATTTAGTCTCCTCCGAATCCGCCACTGGGGAGGAGCGTTGCTATACCGTTGAACAGGTAGCCACCCTGACGGCGGTTTCTGTGACTTTGGTACGTCGGTTAGTGGCTTTGAATGTGATTGAAGCGGAACAGGATCAGTTACCCGCCAGAGAAATTACTCGCCTGACCCAAATTTTACGGCTGCGACGGGATCTAAGCGTTAATTGGATTGGGGCTCAAATGGTTCTCGATATGAGCCAGGAAATAGCTCGCCTCAAGGCGCTTTTGCAAGCCTATGAATCCCACAGTGCCCGTAACAATTTTGAGAAATGATGACGAAAACTTCCCTCTCCGGTGTTAGCGTTTGTATTCTTACCCCTAGCAGAAGCACGATGGGTTTCGTTGCTCATGACCTTGTTGCTGTTGATCCTGTTGGGATATGGTCGCGCTCGAATTGGGATGCGTGCAGTGTTACCAACGGTTCTACAAACCGTCGGGATTGCTGGATTAGCAGCGATCGCAGGTGTTCTAATCGGGAAACTGATTGATCTGCACTTTTGATCAATACCTCACAGGACTGAAAACCGCTATAAATTAATAGGATTTTGCACGGTTTTGTCACTTTTTTGCAATAAACTCCAGTCAATTATGGTGATGATTCTCCTAATTTTGTCTATCTATCGAATGGACTAGCAAAATCATGTTTAATTTTTTTAACAAATTGAGTTTTGTAGCGATAGGAACAGTGTTACTCTTTCCTAGCCTTCCAGTTCAAATAGCGTCAGCCGCTCCCAGTTTAGGTGATGGAATTATCTGTGTTGCCAAAGGTAGGACAAATCAAGGTCATAAAATTTACTTTTATACCTCTGTCATCGATAACAATAGCATGGAGAAAAAACAACCTGTTTCAGTCACCATAAATGAATCTATAAATGGACAAATGCAGCCGGCTGGATTAGCCTCTACAACCTATCAAGGGAACGATACTTATAGTGGAAAATCTCAAGCTGGAAGTCCTATTAGTTTTAGTTTATTGGGTAACTATAGTGTAATTCAAATTCAGCATAGTGGTCAAACCTTTACCGGAATTTGTCACTAAGATTTGGGTGAATTACTAATTAATAGGAAGCCAGAAAATTTGAATGATGATCTTTGTGAAATTTATCATTAGGATGATCATTCAACTTCATTTAAAAAATACGATGATTAATGGAGTACATTCAGACAATGGGAGCCAGAAGAACCGCACCAAACTAAAAGCTTTTTTCGTTGGTGCTGGTTATATGAAATCTTTAAATATTTGCTACAAATAACTAATCGGATAACTCATCACTTTTTCCGCTCCCCTATTCCCGATTTTCTTTTCCCCCCTGTTCCCTGTTCCCTTTTATAGCATTCTTTTCAAGATTTCATATTACTTTACTTTTTTAATCTTCGTTCCAAAAGCACTGAGTAAATCGGTCTTCCTCCCAATCCCTCAGCCGTAGCACTAGCCATAAAACAACTGACTAAAATTGGCAAAATTAACTGATAATTAGCCGTCATTTCTAAGGTTAATAAAATTGCCGTTAGGGGAGCGCGGACGGTGGCAGAAACCAATGCTCCCATCCCAGTAATTGTTAAGACTTGAGGTACGGGTAAAATACTCGGAAACCAAAGATAAATTTGTTTAGCAACACCTAACGAGAATAAAGTTGCAATTGAAAGCATGGGCGCAAAAATTCCGCCCGGAGCACCAGACCCATAGCACAGAATAGTCATTCCAAATCGAACCATAAATAATAATAAGAGAAAATCAGTAGGTTCTACATTATTAAACGACCAGATGATCATCTCTTCCCCACCGCCAGTCGTCGGGGCATAAAGCCAACTCATTAACCCAATAAAACCCCCCACAAATAGCCCCGTTAGTTGATAGGGAATGCCGCGCAAACTTGAAAAAAAATCTAAACTTTTCACTAAGAAAGCATTAAAATAATACCCAATTATCCCAAAGGCAACTCCTAAAAGGGCAAAAATCCACAACGAGGCGAGGGGTGGCGTTTCAAATTGAGTCAGTTTTAAAACAGGCCCAGTCCCCAAGATGAGTTGCTGTCCAATCGTTGCGGTAATACACGATAATGTTATGGCTCGATACGCATGAACTTGATCCTCAAACACGGGTTTCATTTCTTCAAACACAAACAGAATTCCCGCCAAAGGCGCGTTGAAAGCCGTTGCTAGTCCCGCTCCGGCGTTAGCTGCAACCAACACTCTCGTTTGTTCGTGAGAAGCCCGAAACCAAGTACCGACCATCTTGCCGATACTGCCTCCCATCTGAATCGTTGGCCCTTCCCGTCCCATCACCATGCCACTACCCAGGATGAGAAGACCCGTAGCGAACTTAATCGGCAGTACCCGTTGCCAAACTAGGGGTAAATGCCCTGATAGCATCCCTTCAATTTGGGGAATGCCACTACCGGAGGTATCTGGAGCAAAGCGTCGCATCAAGCCAAATCCCAGATAGACCATGACACTTGATACAACAATCGAGATAATCGCCCCTTTTCCAGGCATCTGATCTAAAGAATGAATCCAACGCACCCGGTTATCTAGGATTACTGAGACTAGAAACCGAAAGCTACCCCCAATCAATCCGGTCATCAATCCGGCTAGAGCCGCCCAAAACAGAATCGGGTTGAGTTTTCCCAGGATAGCTTTGAAAGCTGTGGATCGGAAAATTGAGTGAAGTAGGTTGATATTTTGAGGATTAGGTTTAGATTCCATAGCCGCAGGAATAACTGAAATGTTCCGTTCAAGGGTGAATGGGGATGGGTTCCGATGGAATCAATTTTGGTGAACTACCAACACCGCCCTAATCGGGTCGGTGTTGGCTTCTGAATTCACAGACCGATGCCCCTTACTTGAAAAGTAGGTGGTCTTACACAGCCTCCATCAGCAAAAACGGGGTTCCCTCCGCCTTCAGTTAATATTCTGATGCCTTCATTCCTGATATTAAGTGCAGCGTTTTCATCACGGTCATGGTGAGTTTGGCAATTTGGGCAATCCCATTCTCTGATATCCAGAGGCAACTCACTTAGTATATGACCGCAACTCGAACAAGTTTTAGAGCTAGGGAAAAAGCGATCAATTTCTATAAATTCGCCGTTTTTTTGCTTCAGCTTATAATCAACAAAGTTGACAAATTTTCCCCAACCCACATCAGATATCGACTTAGATAACTTTCGGTTCTTAACCATTCCCTTGACGTTGAGGTTTTCAACGACAATCACTTGGCTTTCGTTTACCAATTCTCTTGATAATTTATGCAAGAAATCTTGGCGGGAGTTGGTTATTTTCTCGTGAACCTTAGCAATAATTTTTCTGAATTTCTCTCTCGATTTACTACCTTTGGTTTTTCGGGAGAGTTTTTTCTGTTTCCGGGCTAGATTTTTCTGATGACGCTTTAAATGTTTTGGATTAGCGTATTTGGTTACTTTTTGTCCATCATGAACAATTGCGAAATCCTTTAGCCCTAAATCAATTCCAATAACTTTATTTCCCGATTCCTTGACTCCATTTGATTCTACTTCACACAGAATAGAAGCAAAGTATTTATTACTTGAAGTCTTGGAAATTGTTACTGTTTTAATTTTTCCTGTAATCTCTCGGTGAAATATTGCTTTGATTTCACCAATCTTGGGAACTTTTAGATATTCACCGTTAACAGTAACACTTTGAGGATACTGAATTGATTGCTTGTGATGTTTAGATTTGAAATTAGGAAATTTAGCTCGTCCCTCAAAAAAGTTTTTGTAAGCTCTGTCTAGGTTGATTGCGATACACTGGAGAACCGATGAGTAGCAATCCTCTTTAAGCCAAGGATACTCTTTTTTAAGTTGAGGTAACATTCCCTTATAAGATGCTAATTTTAGGCTTTTGCCAGTTTCTTGATAGTGCTGAATACAGGCGTTTAAGGCAAAATTCCTTTTGCGATCTTGCACAACCCAATGACTTAGCCAATGCTAATGCCTGTTCTGTTGTTGGATATAGCCTAACTTTTGTTGCCTTCAGCACTTTGGATCACCTCCTTTTGTTAATTATTATAATCTATTTTACAATCATAAAACCCAACCGCAATTCATCCCACGCTGCCCTAACGGGTCAGACGTGGGGCACGAGTGCGGAAGAAGCTAAACAATTAATGGACAACCCCGGAAAAGTTTACAGAACAAAAGTGTCAAACCCGTGCAATAAAAAGATGTCGTGGCTGAAGTTATAAGGATTAGATAATGTAGCGTTAAGTATAAGGTAGGCAGTTCTTGAAAAAAATTGACTTAGGAGTGAAATTGACCTGAGTTTGTCACTTTTCTTTGTTAGAGTTGCAAGTGCTTTTAGAAGATATGTCCAAATCATTGAAAATATCAGTTTTGTCTCAACGTTCAACAAAGGAAAACTTAAATTATGGCAGCATTGACGGTCTGGAAATTTAATACGGCTGATGGTGCAGATAACGCCCTCAACAAATTACAAGACCTGCAAAAACAGCAACTAATTCAAGTTCTTGATGCGGCAATTGTCTCTTGGCCAGAGGGTCGCAAACGTCCTAAAACCTATCAGGCGATGGACACAACAGGAGCAGGAGCATTAGGGGGAGCATTCTGGGGAATGCTGTTTGGACTCATCTTCTTTATGCCCTTTCTGGGAATGGCAATGGGAGCCGCCATTGGTGCGCTTTCAGGTCATTTTACAGACTATGGAATTAATGACGACTTTATCAATGATGTCAAAAGCAAGGTTACAGAAGGAACTTCTGCCCTTTTCTTGCTGACGGGTCAAGTCACAATTGATAAGGTGGAAGACGCTTTTACACCTGAAGAACGAGGCGAATTAATTCAATCTAACCTCACCCACGAGCAGGAAGCCAAACTGCGCCAAGATTTTGGCGTCGAGGAATAGTTCGGGCAAATATTATTAGCTAGTTTTTAGACTACAAAAACCGGGTTTCTAGTTCAGATTTTATCAATACAATCGAGATTTTTTCGTCAGAAACCCGGTTTCTGTTTTAACGAATATTTAACGATATGAACGCTGAACAAAAGCGAGTTCAAGAAAATAGTGAATCACAAGTCTGGAGTCAATGGGGCCCTTATTTAAGCGAGCGCCAGTGGGGAACGGTACGAGAAGATTATTCACCTCATGGTAATGCCTGGGATTACTTTCCCCATGACCATGCTCGTTCCAGGGTTTACCGTTGGGGTGAAGACGGGTTAGGGGGATTTTGCGACGCTGCGGGCGAAATCTGCTTTGCCTTAGCGTTTTGGAACGGACAGGATTCTATTTTAAAAGAACGGTTGTTTGGGCTAACGAATGCTCAAGGCAATCATGGTGAGGATGTCAAAGAGTATTACTATTATGTAGATAATACTCCCAGTCATTCTTATATGCGCTGGGTTTATAAATATCCACAACAAGCTTATCCTTATACCGAATTAGTTAATGTTAATGCAGCCCGAACCCGACAACAAGGAGAATATGAATTAATCGATACAGGCATCTTTAAGGATAATCGCTATTTTGATATTACGGCAGAATATGCAAAAGCGACTCCAGACGATATTTGTATCCGAATTCATATTGTCAATCGAAGCCCAGAAACTGCCGAAATTGATGTTTTACCCACCCTCTGGTTTCGCAATACTTGGTCATGGACAGGTCGTAAACCGACCCAACAACTGACAGCAACGGATGGGGGCATTAAACTTTATCATCCCGACTATGGGGACTATTGGCTGTATTGCGATCACGTTTTTGGCAATAGCCCCTCGCTCTTATTTACCGAAAATGAGACAAATTTTAAACGCTTGTTTGGGAGCGAAAATCCGACCTCTTATGTCAAAGATGCTTTTCACACCTATCTGATTCAGGGTCAGTCAGAAGCTATAAACCCTAACCAAATTGGCACTAAATCGGCAGCCCACTATCATCTCACCCTCACGGCGGGAGAGCGCGTAACGCTGCAATTGCGATTCACCCATCAACCCGTTGAGGCAGCATTCGGCTCTGAATTTGCAGCCCTATTTAACCAACGGCAACAGGAAGCAGATCAGTTTTATACAAACTTATTTCCGGGGTTAAATGAGGATGATCGCACGATTCAGCGACAAGCCTTTGCAGCATTGCTGTGGAGTAAACAGTTTTATGACTATGACGTACATACCTGGTTACAGGGTGATCCTGGGCAGCCTCCTCCTCCGACCGAACGCTTGACGGGACGAAACAAAGAATGGCAAACGCTCTATACCAAAGCCGTGATTTCGATGCCGGATAAATGGGAATATCCTTGGTTTGCCGCTTGGGATTGGTCGTTTCACTGCGTTGTCTTTGCCTTAATTGATCCTGGGTTTGCTAAACAACAATTACTCCTATTATGCAGTGAGGAATGTATCAATTTACAGGGGCAAATTCCGGCTTATGAATGGTGTTTTAGTGATGTCAATCCCCCTGTACAAGCTTGGGCAGCTTGGAAGATTTATCAATATGAAAAACAGAAAACTGGACAAGGCGATCGCAACTTTCTCGAACAGATCTTTCAGACATTACAAGCCAATTACTATTGGTGGCTAAATCGGGAAGACAAAGATCAAAAAAATCTATTTCAGGGTGGTTTCCTGGGGTTAGATAACATCACCATCTTTAACCGCAGTGCCGCGTTACCCACGGGCGGTTATCTGCAACAGTCCGATGGGACTGCCTGGATGGGAATGTTTTCCCTCAACATGATGATAATTGCCCTGGAGTTAGGCCGTAGCGATGGCGTTTATCGGCAAACAGCCCTGAGTTTTTTGCGTCACTTCCTGAATATTGCCCAAGCGATGGATCGGGTCGGAGACGATCATCATCTTAGCCTCTGGGACGAAACCGCAGGCTTTTTCTTTAGTGCCTTAACTCTACCCGATGGGCAAGAAATCTCCCTCAAAATCTATTCCCTAGTCGGGTTAGCTCCGTTACTGGCGGTTTGTACCCTGGAACCGGAAGTTCTCGAACAATTTCCCGACTTTCAAGCCGGGATGGAAAAATTGATCCAACGTCGTCCCGATTTAATGCAACATATTGCTTCCCTGAAGCTCAAAGGCAAATCAGAACGACGGTTGTGTGCCATTGCTACACCGGAAGAACTGAAACGAATCCTCAAACATTTATTGGATGAATCGGAGTTTCTGTCTTCCTATGGGATTCGATCGGTATCACAATATCACCGACAGCATCCCTATCACTTAAATAACCAGGGACATGACTATGTAATCGACTATGAACCCGCCGAATCCACCACAGGGGAATTTGGAGGAAATTCTAACTGGCGTGGCCCGATCTGGTTTCCGATGAATTATTTACTGATTGAATCCATGCAGCGATATTACCGCTATCTGGGGGATGATTTTCGCGTGGAATGCCCGACGGGATCAGGCAATCTGATGACGTTGAAGGAAGTCGCCGAAGAACTATCGCAACGGCTGATTAACTTGTTTCGTAAGGGCGCAGAAGGTCGTCCGATATACGGTGATATCACCAAATTCCAACAAGATCCCCACTGGCGAGATTTACTTCGGTTTCATGAATATTTTCAGGGCGACAATGGCGTCGGATTGGGAGCCAGTCAACAAGCGGGATGGACGGCACTGGTCGCCAAACTGATTCAGGAGGTGAATGATAAAGCCTTTTATGACCAGCTTGGGCAAATGCTTTTGTTTTAGCTCCCCTGATTTCATCACTCAATTTTCAGCAGATTAACCATTGAAATCCCACGATTATCAGGATTGTTATTATGGCGCAAACATCATCAACCTCTCAACCTGTTCCATCTGGAACCCATCATCAGGTCTCTCGGTTTGTCATTATTGTTTCGGCGATCGCAGCTATTGGCGGACTGCTGTTTGGCTACGATACGGGGGTCATTTCAGGAGCAATTTTGTTCATTAAAGAGCAATTTCGCTTAGATTCCACCATGCAGGAATTTGTCGTCAGTTCGGTGCTGGTGGGTTCAGTGACCGGAGCGGCTTTAGGTGGACTGCTGGGCGATCGCTTTGGACGGCGACACATGATTATTCTCGCTGGCATCATTTTTGGTTTGGGTGCGTTGTTAACAGCCTTTACCCCTAACCTAACGATTTTGGTGATCGGACGGGTTATTGTTGGGGTTGGAATTGGGATCGCGTCTTTTATTTCTCCAATGTACATTTCGGAAGTTGCACCTAAGAGTATTCGGGGAACACTGGTTTTCCTGAATCAATTAGCCTTAACCCTGGGAATTTTGCTGTCTTATTGGGTCGATTACCTGTTTACTAATGTGTCAGAGGGTTGGCGTCTGATGCTAGGGTTGGCAATTGTTCCCGCTTTAGCACTGGCTTTGGGGATGGCAAAAATGCCCGATAGTCCCCGTTGGTTGATCATGCGAAATCGGGGCGGACAGGCGCGCAAGGTGTTACATCAGATTCGCGGTACTCAAAATGTCGATGCAGAACTGGAGGAGATTCACAGTAGTTTGGCAACGGAAGGTTCATCGCAATGGTCTGATTTGCTTAAACCCGCATTACGATTACCGTTGATGATTGGCATTGGGTTGGCAATCTTCCAGCAAGTCACCGGAATTAATACCGTGATTTACTACGCACCGACGATTATGGAATTTTCCGGTTTAAAATCGGCTGGGGCTTCAATTCTAGCAACAACGGGGGTCGGGGTGATTAACGTGCTGTTTACTATTGTTGGCTCTTGGTTTGTTGATCGAGCCGGACGGCGACCCTTGCTGTTAACCAGTTTGATTGGGATGGCAATTTCTCTGGCTTTATTGGCAGTTTCCTTTCAATTGCCCCAACTAGCTTCGTCTCTGGGTGTTGCGGTTGTTATAATTCTAATGCTGTATGTGGCATCGTTTGCCATTGGTTTAGGCCCTGTGTTCTGGCTGTTAATTTCTGAGATTTATCCGCTTAATATTCGCTCTAAAGCTATGAGTGTGGCGACGGTTGCCAACTGGGGCGCAAACCTAATCGTGGCGATGACGTTCCTCTCTATTGTCAACGCCTTGGGGCGTCCGGGTGCCTTCTGGCTCTATGCTGTACTTACCCTTTGCTCGGTAGTCTTTACCTACTTACTGGTTCCAGAAACCAAAGGTCGGACGCTGGAGCAAATTCAAGAAGAATTGAAAACCCATCATCTCAAATAGCGGATTCTGAAACTAAGGGAACAGGGAACAGGGAAGAGGGAACAGGGAACAGGGAACAGTAAGAAATACCATTAATGGATACACAACTTCTCAGTACATTTGCAGCTAGTTTATTTGCACTGCTCAATCCTTTGGGGGTTTTGCCCGTTTTTATCAGTTACACCGCTAAAGAAAACAAAGGGGTACAAAAATGGCTCGCAGTCTTACTTTCACTCACTGTATTAGGCTTGCTTCTGCTGTTTTTATTGACGGGATCGTCTCTCCTTCAGTTCTTTGGCATTACCTTAGATTCATTCCGAATTGCTGGGGGTATTTTGCTGTTACTAATTGGGATTAACTTGGTAACAGGTAATATGAAAGGTAAGGTGCAAGATGTTGCTGAACAGGACAATCAAAGTGATTTGGAAGAAGCGAAGTCTGTTTATAGAAAGATTGTGATTCCCTTGGCAATGCCCCTGCTGGTGGGGCCAGGTGTAATTGCCAATGTGATTCTCTATGCCAATGAAATTCAGGCTAACAAAGATGGATTTCAGATTGTTGAATTGGCTGCTGTTTGTGTCTTTATTTCATCTATTGTCTGTGCCATTTTGCTTTCAGGACAATGGTTGCAACGAATATTAGGTAATGTGGGGTTAAGTATTGCGACTCGGATTTTAGGCTTACTGGTTGCTTCTATTGGGGTGCAATTTATTACAAGTGGATTAACTAGCATTCTGGTTCATCAAATCGCCCCCCAACTCCGACTATGACCGAATGTCCTCTCTGATGTAGTATATTTGAAGTTAAGCTATATTTCAAGGCTTGACAAAACTAGACGGTACAGTCTATCCTAATTTTAGGAAAAGACTATACGGTCTAGTTAATTAGCGTGAGGGTTTACTCATGGATATTATTTCTTTAACCATACTCTTAGGTGTAATTGTAGCGACAGATGAAATTCTCAATAATCAATTGAAAGTGTCAAAACGCTTATTAGATTGGCTAGATAAGCAAGAAACCCCCGAAAAAAAGTCTAATGAACTGATCCGCTAAACCCTGATCACAGGTTAACAGGGTTAACAGGCAAGATGCCTGTTCCACATTTTTTCTTAAATCTATTTCTAAAGATAGATGTTAATAACGGTTAATTTTAGGTTCCTTTCATCGTAAAATCAAACTAGGGCACCGAATTTAAACTGTTGTGTCATTTTCAATATGTCTTATTATATTTCACCTCGCTTTCTCGATAAACTGGCTGTTCATATCACCAAAAATTTCTTACAATTACCTGGTGTCCGGGTTCCTCTAATATTAGGAATTCACGGACGCAAGGGAGAAGGAAAAACCTTTCAATGTGAATTAGTTTTTGAGAAAATGGGATTTGAACCCGTGATGATATCCGGTGGGGAATTAGAAAGTCCTGATGCGGGAGATCCGGCGCGATTAATTCGATTAAGATATCGGGAAGCCTCGGAACAAGTGAAAGTTCGGGGACAAATGTGTGCTTTATTTATTAATGATTTAGATGCGGGTGCTGGACGGTTTGATTCGGGTACTCAATATACCGTGAATACGCAATTAGTGAACGCTACATTAATGAATATTGCGGATAATCCCACTAATGTTCAATTACCGGGAAGTTATGATGAAACCCCCTTACATCGGATTCCCATTATTGTCACCGGAAATGATTTTTCCACATTATACGCGCCCTTAATTCGGGATGGACGCATGGAAAAATTTTATTGGGAACCTACAAGGGAGGAACGCATTGGCGTGTTACGGGGAATTTTCCAAACCGATGAATTATCCCAACAAGATATTACTCAATTAGTTGATACTTTCCCTGAACAATCCATTGACTTTTTTAGTGCTGTGCGATCGCGAATTTATGATGAACAAATTCGAGATTTTATTCATAAACAGGGAGTTGAACGTATTTCTAAACGGATTGTGAATAGTGCGGAAAAAGCTCCTGAATTCCAGAAACCCAACTTTAAACTACCCCATTTAATTGAAATGGGTCAACTGATGGTTGCGGAACAAAAACGGATTCAAGAAATGCGATTAGTCGAAGAATATAATCAATTTCGCACGTTTAATAGTCAATTTGGAGCTTCCCCCATTCCCCAAGAAAATCGTCAACAATCGTTAAATCCCATTCCTCATAACCCCTATAATCCCATTATGCCTCCCCATAGTATTAATAGTACAGGGGCAACCGTAATGCAAGGAGATGCCAGTGGCAGTACATTAGTGAGTGGGGGAAAATTCGTTAGTACAAATTTAGGGATTGAAGTCTTAGAACAAATTGATCAGATTATATCCAGTGGCTATCGGGTTGGATTAGAATACGCCGATAAACGACGGTTTAAAACCGGATCTTGGAATAGCTGCGGGTTAAATGGTAATCAATCAGAAGGAGATATTCTTCGAGGAATTGAAACTTGTTTAACGGAACATCCCCAAGATTATATTCGCTTACTGGGAATTGACCCCATTGCTAAACGGCGAGTTGTAGAAATGATTATTCAAAAACCCCAATAGATCAGGGTATCAAGCGTTAGATCAAAATCGGGGTTCTCGTTAGTTAAAAACAGGCTATGCCTCTGGGGGTGTCAAGTCTTGTGAGTTCAATTTAGTATTTTGTTCTGAATGGGTATAAAACCCCTTGAATCAACGAAAGGAAATCACAACTTAGGGGTGAAAATCCTCTTGAGGGAATGTTCTTTAAGTTGTTATTTTCATTTCTACCTGTTGAGCAAAATTTATTACTATCAAGGGACTCACCATGACAACACCTGTGGAATTTTCAGCCCCAACAAACTTATCAGAAGTTAATTTAAAACCTCGTGGTAAAGTTTATCCCAGCCCTGACGACTGGCGCGATCAAATCTTGTATTTTCTGTTACCAGATCGCTTCAGTGATGGGGAAGAATCCAAACGCCCCCTGTTCGATCGCCATCATCCCGAAGACTGGAAAACCCTAGATAAAGCAGCTTGGATGAAAGCTGGAACCAAGTTTTCAGGGGGAACATTAAAAGGAATTGAAAGTAAATTAGATTACTTAAAAGAACTCGGTATAACTACCCTTTGGATCGGCCCAATTTGGAAACAACGGTGTGATTTACAAACCTATCATGGCTATGGAATTCAAAACTTTTTAGAAATAGATCCTCGGTTTGGAACTCGTCAAGATTTAAGAGATTTAGTTGATGCGGCCCATGAACGGGGAATGTACGTTTTACTCGATATTATTTATAATCACACCGGAAATAACTGGTTTTATCAAGACGAAAACGGTGAACACAAAGATACCCTTTCCTATCGCTATTCTCCGGCTCATCCGGTTGCTGGATGGCGTTCTCAAACTGGAGACTGTATTGATAAACCCCAGTCTATTGAAGATGGCGTTTGGCCGCAAGAATTTCAAAATTGGGACTGGTATACTCGCGCCGGAAAAATTGAACATTGGGACGCAGCTGCTTGGGAAAATGTCATGCACCCAGATGTTGAATTCCGCCGGGGTGACTTTTTTGATTTAAAAGATCTTTGCCTTTCAAAAGATGAAGTTTTATCCGCTATTATTAAGGTTTATCAATATTGGATTGCCTTAAGTGATTGTGATGGATTCCGTATTGATACCGTTGAACTGTATCAAAATCGAACCGCCGTTCATGTGAACTTACCCCCGGCGGGAATGGTAATTCTAGCGTAATCTTATCAACCTTATTAAAATACCCCAGCCTCCCTGAGAAACTGGGGTTTTATACTATCCCTTTTCCTAAAATTATCACGTTGTCATGATAGAAATTGGTAGTCTAGTATAATAGATTAATTGATTCCAATGAACCAACCAAAAATTAATTAATCTGGCTCTATAGCAATCCTAAATGATTTTCTATGTATAAGTATACTGATGAATTTTGGGAAAATCAAATTTATGTTCTTTGGTAAAGAACTCAAACAAAAATTTGATAATCTTAAACGACTTGCATAAATACCAATACTTCCTCAAAAAGTTTTTCGCTTGTAACCAAATATCTTCAACCGGATTTTGTTGCGGAGCATTAGGAGCAAATAAAATACAAGTAATTAAAAAATCATCAGGTTCTTTATCCCCATTTATTTCTGATAAAAATTTTCTAAATTCTCCAAATCTATGATAGGTGGCTCCATCCCAAATTAAGATAATTTTCTTGTTTTTATATTGGTTTTGTAAGTATTTTATAAATTCAACTGTTGATTTTCCATCCCCAGATGGGTAACTTTGAACGTGGAATCTTTTACTTTGATAATTCAGTGCTCCAAAATAAGTTTGTCGCTCTTTTTCATTGGTAATTGGAACTTCAATTCTTAGATTTGATTGACCCCAAACGTAGCCCTTAACATCTCCATGAAGTAGATGACATTCATCTAAAAAAAATACTATTACTTCCCCCGATTCTATGCCAGTCTTTTGTTTCGATAACATCTCATTAATTTCTTCTCTCTTTTTTTTTACCTGCTCTTCGCTAAATTTGGGATTCACTTTCTGAGACTTCTTCCAACTAATATTTGCCTGCTCAAACAGTTTATAGTAGCTTTGTTTGGATTTATATATTACCCCAAATTCTTGCTCCACATAAATAACTAACTCATCTAAATCCCAATACTTTTTATTCTTTAACCACTCAATTACTTCTGTTTTTTGTTGAATACTTAAATACCCTTTTGAGCCTTTATATCCTAGTTTTAACCCGGCGATTCCTTTGACTTTAAAAACTTTTTTCCAATACCCAATAAAAAATTCGCTTACGCCTAAAATTTGGCTGATTTCACGGTAAATTTTACCGGTGAGTGCCATCCTGACAGCTATTGCTCGTTTTAGTTCTCTTGCCGAAAGATTACTCTCAATTAAAATTTCTAATTCAGCTATTTCTTTGTTCCCCTCTTTTTCTGCCTGTTGTAAGCCATTCATAATTTTTATTGTTATAATCAAGTAGTGTATATCATTATATCATGCTCTTGATAATGATTTAGGACTGCTATATATAAGGTATATCTAAACGTTTGAAATCTCGATCAAAAGAAGCAATAAATTCATTTTCTTTACGAGCTACTTCTGCAAGATAAGCATCAACAAAATCAACATTTGCTGTTGCCATACTATCAAGGGCTGTTATTACTTGCTCACTAGATTCAAGAATAATACCCTCTGATGTTAACAAACCTATCAAAACATCTGCAACTTGTTGTCGAGAATAACCATAAAAAGAAATTAATACCCAAACCACTTCAGCCACAACAATTGAAGATACCTTGAGTGTAATTTCTCCTTGTTCAGCTTTCTGTAAAAATTTAGCAGCTCGTTCAGCGAGAGCGAGAGGATCATTAGTAATGAACCTTAATAAAATATTGGCATCTACCCAATAATTACTCATGATTATAACTGATTAGATTTCTGAGCTAAAGATTGAGCTACAGCTTGGCGTATAGTTGTCTTACCCGGATAAGCTTGAGTGGCGGGTAAAACTCCTCGGAATTCACTCAGCCGTTTTCTTTTAATGGGTTGTAACCTAATTTCATTTCCGGTAACAATTAATAGGAATTCATCTCCCTGTTTCAGTTCTAAACGCTCACGAATTTTAGAAGGTATAGTAATCTGTCCCTCTTGATTAAGTTGTGTTTTCATGATTGAGCTATTTTCTGAGATGGGTTGTTTTGATTATATCTTAAGCGATCGCTCTCTTGACCATGATTAAAAGCGAGCCCCAAAACACTCTTTTTAGGTATACTCAATGCTGAGAAACCGGGTTTCTTAACAACAATCTCAGTTGGGAGACAAAAGCTTTTTGAGAAACCGGGTTTTTTAGTCCCTACTGAACTTCATCCGTATGAAAATCGCTGTAATACAGAACATGGTATAATATCTCACAAAGCAAACTCTAACTTTTATACCACCTATCTAACTAGCGAAGATATGATTGATATTCCTATTTCTATTCTGATTCAAGTCGCTAAAGATATCTATGTATTTCTTAACAAAGATAATAATCCTGACGGTCTTAGTGGTGATACTTTAGCATTTTTTCAAGGATTTAAAAAAGCTTATGAAAGTAAGGATTTGGAGGAAATAGGAAAGCTGATTTCAACCTCTTATTCAGGAAATTTTTTTTATACTAGCAACCGAGAAGAATTGTTAAAAACATTTGATTTAATTTTTAAAAAAGTTCCTGATCTATGCCAATTAAAACTTATAATTAAAGTATATAGATTGTCAGAAAATACTTCAGATTGTTGCAAAGGTGTTATTGAACTTGATGTGAAGCTCAATTTTTTGCTTGTCCCAATTAGCACTTGGGATAATGGAAAGCTCTATATCGAATTACATTCTGAACCGCCTCATCAAGTTTATAAGATTACAAGACTTGAAAAAATTTAAGAATAAAGTTTTGATGGGCATAGTCTATCAAAAGTTTAAATAATAATATTCACACGGGTGACTGATGACTGTGTACAGGTCGCCTCGTAATTTAACTACACACCAAGTTGTGATAAATTTCTCGTTCTCTAATTTGCTCAAGGGTTTCTTCAATGCGTTGCTGGAGTTCAGCGTTTCGCTTTACAAATTTGCGGAATGCCCGTTTGAATTTTGGGGTTAGAACCAGCATTCTCATGCTTCTGGCTCCTGCAAAGACTGGCGCAATGTTAGAACAATATCGTGGGCTGACTGGTATCTAAATTTTCCGGCATGGAAATCAGCCAAACTTTTTTTTGCATCCACAGCCATTTCTGCGCGGCGACTTTCTTGGTGGCGGTTTTGCAGAATTTTGATCAGCATTTCCTGCTGTTCGTAGGGTAGTTGTAAAGCAGTTTCTAATACTTGGTCAAGGGTATTCATAGGATTAGCCTATTGCTTCTGATTTTGAAACACCAAATGCAAATTTGATTAAATTGTATCACTCATCTTTAACTGTTGCCAGCTACGATGATATTATGTCTTGCTGGATAGTATCTAGGTTAATCATATGTGTTAATTTTCTCTTATTTATTGGTTGTCTCATATAGTTTTCAATCTTGCTCTAAATTCTGCTTAGATTCCTGTTCAAACCAATGAATTAACTGTTTAACCGTTAAATTTTGAATTGGAATATTTTCGGCTTCTGAAGCTTTTTTTAAAGGATTTAATGAAGCCATTAATAACTGAGTAAAGAAACTATCGAAATTGGCATCAAATTCAATATTTTCTTGAAAACTAGAATCATTTCTAACCCAATTCTGGACTTGTTCGGGTTTAATATCTTCAATAATAATATCTTCGCTTTGAGAAATTTGTTTCAAACAGCGTAACGCATAAATCGCTAACCGCGTTGAGAACTTATCCTTAGAGGATAATAACGCCGCATCCACTTGAATGGCTTCATCCTGAGTTAAAAATTCCATAGCTTTATGTAATAATTGAATATAGGAGTCGCTCAAGTAGGGTTAGGACAAAGATTGTTGCAGAAAACCAGATATTATGTCTGTCTTTTCCTCCCTGTTCCCTGTTCCCTGTTCCCTGTTCTCTCCTATAATTAAATACCCACACCGATGTTCCCCATTCACAATCCAATGGGTTCTTTCTACGGTACAATCTTCTAAAATTGCCCCAAACATTTCTAATTCATGACCACAAACACTGGGAAATGATTCCGCCACATTAGAAATGGCACAATTATGTTCCGTTAAAATATAACGTTCTCGCGGAGTATCCAGTTGTTCTGACTCCACCAAATACCACTCCGCCATATATCCTTCGGCTTTCCGCAATTCCACTAATTTTTCCACTCGTTCTTTGAGCGAACCCTTCCCAACTTTTTGTCGATATTCAATAGCTTTACGCTGCCATTGTTTCTGTAAAATTTGACTAACCTGTTCATGTCCGACGGTTTGCGCTAAAGTATCCAAAAAGGAAATCGCAAACTCATCATAACGGTTCGGAAAACGTTCCCGTCCTTGAGTCGTCAATTCATAAACGTGCTGAGGTCGCCCCATCCCCACCTGAACCGAGTTATAGGCAATTAACCCCTCCAGTTCCAAATCTTTGAGATGACGACGAATGGCTTGGGGACTAATCTCAAGGGTTTCCGCTAACTCCTGGGCCGTCGCCTGTCCCTGTTTGAGAAGGAGTTGCAGAATATCGTGTTTTGTGGACTGCTGCTGAGTGGTGGCCATCGTCTTAACAAAAATTTATAAATTTGGACTTTGACAATGCACTTGTTGTTAATGTAGCTTAAAATAGACTTAAGTAACAAATCTGTTGCTTAAGTCAACAGCCTACCACCCGTCTGCCATCCTTTGAGAACTATCGAACACTAAATTTAAGGTTATGAGTGCTTCCGTTAAAACCCTAGTCAACCAGCCGTATAAATACGGTTTTGTTACCGATATTGAGTCAGACACCATTCCCCGTGGACTCAGTGAGGATGTTGTCCGCCTGATTTCGGCTAAAAAAAATGAACCGGAATTTATGCTTAACTTCCGTCTACGAGCCTATCGACAATGGCTGAAGATGGCAGAACCCACTTGGCCCCACGTCAACTATCCGCCCATTGACTATCAATCTATTATCTACTATTCCGCTCCCAAAGTTGAAAACAAAAAAGCAAGTTTAGAAGAAGTTGACCCCACTTTATTAGAAACCTTTGAGAAATTAGGTATTCCTTTAAGCGAACAGAAGCGTCTTTCTAATGTAGCCGTTGATGCGGTTTTTGATAGTGTTTCCATTGCCACAACTTTTAAAGAAAAATTAGCTGAAGACGGGGTAATTTTCTGTTCCATTTCCGAAGCCGTTAAGGAACATCCTGAACTGGTGGAAAAATATTTAGGAAGTGTCGTTCCCGTTGGCGATAATTTCTTTGCTGCATTGAATTCTGCCGTTTTTAGTGATGGATCATTTGTTTATATTCCCAAAGGTGTCCAATGTCCGATGGATTTGTCTACCTATTTTCGGATTAATAACGGTGATTCTGGACAGTTTGAACGGACTTTAATTATTGCAGAAGAAGAAAGTTCTGTCACCTATTTAGAAGGCTGTACCGCCCCCATGTTTGATACCAATCAACTGCACGCCGCCGTTGTAGAATTAGTCGCGTTAGATAATGCGGAAATTAAATATTCTACGGTGCAAAATTGGTACGCTGGAGATGAAGAAGGCAAAGGCGGAATTTACAACTTTGTCACCAAACGGGGATTATGCAAAGGAGTGAATTCTAAGATTTCTTGGACACAGGTAGAAACGGGGTCTGCTATTACTTGGAAATATCCCAGTTGTGTGTTAGCTGGGGATAATTCAGTGGGTGAATTTTATTCCGTTGCGCTGACGAATAATAAACAACAAGCGGACACCGGAACCAAAATGATCCATATTGGGAAAAATACCCGCAGCACGATTATTTCTAAAGGAATTTCTGCTGGAAAATCCGCTAATAGTTATCGCGGGTTAGTGAAAATGGGGCCGAAAGCCGAAGGCGCGAGAAATTATTCTCAATGTGATTCTATGTTAATCGGAGATCGAGCCCAGGCGAATACGTTTCCCTATATTCAAGTGGAAAATAATAGCGCTAAAGTCGAGCATGAAGCCTCTACGTCTAAAATTGGAGAAGACCAGCTTTTCTATTTTGCACAACGGGGAATTTCTGCTGAAGATGCTGTCTCCATGATGATTAGCGGTTTCTGCAAAGATGTGTTCAATAAATTGCCGATGGAATTTGCCGTTGAAGCCGATAAATTATTGAGCTTGAAATTAGAAGGAACCGTTGGTTAATCATTCCCCGACCCCCCCTCGTTTCTAGGTTCTACCTAGAAATGAGAAATAGAGGCTCTGCCTCTAGTAAAAAAGGAGGCGGAGCCTCCCGACTACATTCCCTGGTAGAACCAGGGAACTAGAAAACTAGAAAAAATCTCACAACGGACAACCATGATTAAAGAGAACAGTGAAATTATTCTATCCGTTAAAAATTTAACGGCTAATATTGACGACAAACAAATCCTTAAGGGGTTTAATTTAGAAATCAAAGCCGGAGAAATCCACGCTATTATGGGTTTAAATGGTTCAGGGAAAAGTACCTTTTCTAAAGTTTTAAGCGGACATCCGAGCTACGAAGTCACTGGAGGGGAAATTACCTTTTTAGGTCAAAATTTATTAGAATTAGAACCTGAAGAACGCGCCTTAGCCGGAATTTTCTTGGCGTTTCAATATCCCATTGAAATTCCGGGAGTGAGTAATTTAGACTTTCTGAGAGTTGCTTATAATGCTCATCAAAAATATAAAGGATTAGAAGAATTAGATGCCTTTGATTTTGATGAATTAGTGCGGGAAAAATTAGACATTGTTAAAATGCGCGATGAATTTTTAGAACGCAGCGTTAATGAAGGATTCTCTGGGGGAGAGAAAAAACGCAATGAAATTTTACAAATGGCGTTATTAGAACCCAAATTAGCCGTTTTAGATGAAACAGATTCGGGTTTAGATATTGATGCGTTGCGAATTGTTGCCAATGGTGTTAATCAGTTAGCCAACGAAAATAACGCCTTGTTAGTGATTACCCATTATCAACGGTTACTCGATTATATTGTGCCGGATTATGTTCATGTTGTGTCCGATGGACGCATTATTAAAACGGGGACAAAAGAACTCGCCTTAGAACTGGAAGAAAAAGGCTATGATGATGTTGTTGCTTCGGCAATGGTGGGGGTTTAATGAACAATAGTACAATCACAGAAAAACAGGAAGTGTCCTATTTAAACCATCTGTTAGAACAAATTCAAAGCGAAGTCTCTCAACCGTCTCTTCAAAGCTCCTTGGCATCGGAAGTTACCCTTCAATTGCAAAATATTCGGGATCATGCCTTAACTTGGGTTAAAGAATTAGAAATCCCTACCAGACAAGATGAAGAATGGCGGTTTACCGATTTATCTTCGTTATTAGAATATCAATTTCAAGTCGCTCCTTTTGTTCAATTACAACCCGAAGCGATCGCCTCTTTAATTGTACCGGAAGCCGAACACAAACGGATTGTCTTTATTAATGGGATTTATGCTCCCCATCTTTCCGATCTTCAAGACATTCCCGACGGGGTTTTTATTGGAAATTTAGCACAACTTCCTGAAAAATTACAAGAAAATCTTCCCCATTATCTCAGCCAACAACAAGGAAACCAAGACGTTTTTGCTACTCTTAATACCACTGGGTTTAAGGATGTTGCTGTTGTTTGGGTTGAAAAGAATAAAACAATTGAAACCCCGATTCATTTATTATTCATCGCCTTACCGGATAACCGCCCGGTGATCAATCAACCCAGAGCATTAATTGTAGCAGAAACAGGAAGTTCATCTACTGTTATTGAACATTATGCAACCGCCGAAGTATTCGGATGTTCTGATCAGGTAAAAGTTCAACCCTATTTTACCAATGCCGTAACTGAAATTTACCTCGAAGAAAATGCCGAAGTCAACCATACAAGGCTACAACGGGGAGCAGGCACAGCATTTCATATTGGTAAAAATGTTGTTTTCCAAGGTCGAAATAGTCGCTATACTTGCCATGCTGTGAGTTTAGGTGCTAAACTATCCCGCCATAATTTAGAGATTTATCAACGGGGAGAAGCAACGGAAACGACGCTCAACGGATTAACATTAATTGGCAGTGAACAGTTGGCTGATACCCACAGTGCCATGATGCTTAATCATCAACATGGGACATTTAATCAAGTCCATAAATGTATTATAGATCACAAAGCACATGGCGTTTTTAATGGTAAAGTCTTTGTGCCACAAACGGCACAGTTCACCAATGCTAATCAACTGAGTCGGAATTTATTGCTATCTTCAAAAGGAAGAATAGACACCAAACCTCAGTTAGAAATTGTGGCAGATAATGTCAAATGTTCCCATGGTGCAACCGTCAGTCAATTAGAAGAAGATGAAGTCTTCTATTTACGCAGTCGGGGGTTAAGTGAACTGATGAGTCGTCATCTGTTAATTGATGCTTTCGCGGCAGAAATTCTAGGCAAATTACCATCCGAAACGTTAAAACAGGTCTTATCCCGTTGCGTTTCTTGTCGCACTGAGTTTAGTTAACTCCAAAAACCGGGTTTCTCATCAAAATTTTTAGTTCAGAAACCTGGTTTCTATAGGAGCCTAAAATTAAATTTAAGGATCTTCAAAATAATGCTAACTCAAGAAAAAACACTTGCTGAAATTGTTCGTCAAGATTTCCCAATTTTGCATCAGGAAATCAACGGTCAACCCTTAGTTTATTTAGATAATGCCGCTACATCTCAAAAACCCTTAGCGGTCTTAAATGCTATTCAAGAGTATTATCAAAATTATAATTCTAATGTGCATCGGGGAGTTCATGTCTTAAGTGCAAAAGCAACGGATGCCTATGAAGCTGCACGGGTTAAAGTTGCTCAATTTATTAATGCTAAATCCTATCAAGAAATTGTCTATACCCGCAATGCCAGTGAAGCCATTAATTTAGTTGCCTATTCTTGGGGTTTAAATACCTTACAAGCCGGGGATGAAATTATTCTCAGCGTCATGGAACATCATAGTAATTTAGTTCCTTGGCAAATGGTTGCCCAAAAAACCGGGGCTGTGATCAAATTTGTGGAATTAACAGAAACTCAAGAATTCGACTTAGAACAGTTTAAAACCTTAATCTCAGACCGAACAAAATTAGTGTCTGTTGTGCATATTTCTAATACTTTAGGTTGCATTAATCCCATTGAAGAAATTACTCAAATTGCCCATGAATACGGTGCAAAAGTATTAATTGATGGTTGCCAAAGTGCGCCCCATACCCCCTTAGACGTGCAGAAAATTGATTGTGATTGGTTAGTGGCATCCGGTCATAAAATGTGTGCTCCAACGGGGATAGGCTTTTTATACGGCAAATTAGAAGTATTAGAAGCCATGCCACCCTTTTTTGGAGGGGGAGAAATGATTGCTGAGGTGTATTTAGATCATTTTACCGTCGGAGAATTACCCCATAAATTTGAAGCTGGAACTCCAGCCATTGGAGAAGCGATCGCTTTAGGGGCTGCTATTGATTATTTAATGTCAATTGGCATGGATAAAATCGCTGATTATGAACATGAATTAACGGCTTATTTGTATGAAAGATTGCGAGAAATTCCTGAGTTAAAACTCTATGGCCCCCTCCCCAATACTCAGGGAGAAGGAAGAGCCGCCTTAGCGTCTTTTAGTGTGGATGGAATTCATGCCAATGATTTATCAACCATGTTAGATGATGCGGGGGTTGCCATTCGTTCAGGACATCATTGTACCCAACCTTTACATCGTTATTTAGGGGTTAATGCTACCGCCAGAGCGAGTTTGTATTTCTACAATACAAAAGCCGAAATTGATGCGTTTATTGTGGCGTTAAAAGATGCGATCGCATTTTTTAAACAAATGATGAATTAAAACAGGGGTAGGGTGTGTCCGCGTTGACCCTATCTTAATTTTGAGCTTGGATACCCGGAAGCATTGATCACAACAACCGAATCACTCTAGCATTAACAACAGGGTAAACTTATGCAGCAGAATCTAACCATCAATGAAATCAACTATTTGGGAACTCGATTTTTATAGTCGCCCCCTGCGGGACGAAGAAGGTAAAAAAGTTTGGGAAGTCTTAATCTGTGAAACCCCGGTCAATATTGAAGATCGCGCTGAAACCATGTTTCGCTACACCCAGTTTTGTCCCAGTAACCAAGTTAACTCAATTTGGTTAAAAGAAGCACTTGAAACGGCGATCGCCCAAGCCCCTACCTCCCCCTCTCGCATTCGCTTTTTCCGCCGTCCCATGGCGAATATGATTTCCAAATCTTGTAAAGAATTAGCCATTCCTGCCTATGCGAGTCGGCGTACCTATGCCCTTTATCAATGGTTACAGGAACGGATGGAAAAATTGTATCCGACTTTAGAAAATTATCAAGAAGGTGCTAATCCTTCCGTTCAGTTTGTTCCATCTCAACCTCAACCCCTTCCTGATGCTTTGCGGGGGGATAAATGGGCATTTGTAACCTTAGAAGCTAGTGCTTTTTCTGATATGTCAGAATGGGATATTAGTTTTGGGGAAGCCTTCGGATTATCGATGGTGGGTTTAGCACCAGAAACCTTGATTCCAGGGTTCATTATTTACTCCTCTAGGGCGACTCCTTTAGCTGCTTGGATGTCAGGATTAGAATTAGCATATTTACGATTAGATAGCGGTTCTCGTCCGAGTTTATTATTAGAAACAGGGGAAAGTGAAAGCTGGATTTTAGCTAATTTACCCGATGCTAAAACCCAAGAGGAAGCTAAAAATTTTGAACTCACCAAAGAAAAGGCAAAAAATGTACATTTTCTAGCCGTTCAATCTGATCCCAATTCGGAATCCTTCGCCGGATTTTGGCTATTACAAGAACTAAAATTCTAATCCGTAGGGTGCGTCAGTCTAGTGTACGCACCACTCCTCAACTTAATGTTAAAATAAAATATACGTTCTCTTAAAATTAGGATGAAACCATGACAACTCTAGTTTCTATTCCTGAATTGGCTCAAACTCCTCAATGGCAACCTGCCACTTGGGAAGATTATTTAAGTTATGTTAATAATCGTTATTTAGAAACCGTTAATATTACTTTTGATCAAGGATATTTGTGGATTGATATGGGAAATGAAGGAATTAATCACTCTAATGTGAACGATTTATTGAGTTTTTTATTTTATGTTTGGTTTTCGCGGGAACCTGGGGTATTAGCAAATTCCTTTAGTGGTTGTGTGATCGAAAAACCCAACCAACGGGCTGCTTCACCGGATAAAGTGTTATATATTGGTGAAAATTCTCCCAAATGGCAAGAAGGAGAACTACGCAGAATTAATTTAGAAAAGTGGCGAGTTCCTGATTTAGTTGGGGAAATTTCAGATACGACTTTAGCGATGGATTTAGATGAGAAAAAACAACTTTATGCAGCATTAGGAATTCCTGAATATTGGGTGATTGATATTCGCGGAAAACGGGTGATTGCGTTTCGCTTACAAGACAATGGTAAATACCAGGAAATTACCACGTCCATTGCTTTAAACGGTTTACCCATTGCTTTATTAGAATTAACCTTAGAACAATTAGAAAAAACCAATAATTTTAACGCCGCATTCTGGTTTTCTCAACAAATTTCTAATTTACAAAATCCCTCTTAGAAACCCAGTTTCTTCAAAAAACCGGGTTTCTAAGATTTCTGAATTAACTTTTTAATAACCGTAAACCACTTAATGTGACTAATACCGTTGATCCTTCATGTCCAATCACCCCAATTGGCATATTAATAGAACCGAAAAAGTTAGAAATTAATAAAATTACAATAAATGAAAGTGCAAAGGCAATATTTTGTTTAATAATACGGTTAGCCCGACGACCCAGTTTAATCGCTTTTAATATTTTACCCAATTGATCTGTCATTAACACAATATCGGCCGTTTCTAAGGCTACATCATTTCCCGCCCCCCCCATCGCAATGCCCACATCTGCTAAGGCTAATGCTGGAGCATCATTAATGCCATCTCCCACCATTGCCACCCCTTGATAACGGGTTTTTAATTGTCGAACAATGGTTAATTTATCCTCTGGTAATAAGTTAGCATAAACCAAATCAATATTCAATTGTTTTGCCACACTATCTGCGGTTCTTTGATGATCTCCTGTCAGCATAACAACTTGTTCAATACCAAATTTTTTCAAATTTTTAATTAAGGTTTTTGCCTCTAAGCGCACGGTATCAGCTACCGCAATTAACCCTAAAGTTTGCTGGTTTTTAGCAATCCAAACCACTGTTTTTCCATCGGTTTCTAAATGATCACTAATTTCTATTAACTCAGGATTAACTTCAATATTATGTTGATCAATCCATTCTAATTTGCCGATAAAAATCTGGTCATCATCCACTTTTCCAATAATCCCTTCCCCGATTTGAGTGGCGACATTAACGGCGGTAATTCGAGGAATATTTTTTGCCAAGGCAAATTTAGCAATGGCTTGTCCGATGGGATGTTCTGAAACGGATTCTACTGCTACTGCTAATTGCAATAATTCACTTTCTAAAATCCCTGTAACTGGAATAATATCGACAACCGTTAATTTTCCAGTTGTTAAGGTTCCGGTTTTATCAAAGGCGATGGCTTTTATTCGTCCAATTTTTTCTAATTGCGCCCCATTTTTAAATAAAATTCCATGTCTTGCCCCCGTAGCAATTCCTGATAATAAGGCGGGCATAATAGAAGCCATTAAGGCACAGGGAGAAGCCACAACTAAAAAAATTAAGGCGCGATAAATCGTGGTTTCCCAATCCCATCCCAGGAATAAAGGAGGTAAAATTCCTAATGCTAGACCCATTAAAACAATAATTTTAGCATAACTTCGTTCAAATTTTTCCATCCATTGCTGAGAGGGAGGAGCATCGGTTTGGGCTTGTTCTACTAACTGAATCACCCGTTGAATTAAACTGCTTTCAGGAGGTTGATGAACCTTTAATTGTAGTGCTCCATTTCCATTTAAAGTTCCCGCAAACACTTCATCTCCAACGGTTTTATCAACGGGAATAGATTCTCCGGTAATGGGTGCTTGATTAAGGGTACTATTTCCAGATATAATAACAGCATCGGTGGGAATTCGTTCTCCCGGTTTTACTAAAATAATATCTCCAATTTTTAATTTATTAATGGGGATTTTTTGTTCTTTTTGATCCTCAATAACGGTAGCGGTATCCGGTGTTAATTCCATCAATTTATGGATATTGCGTTCTGTTTGCTGCATTGCAATACTTTCTAAGGCACCACTAATCGCAAAAATTAAGATTAAAATTCCCCCATCAATCATTAAGAAATAATCTTTTTTCCAAACTCCTAAAATAGCGGCTCCTAAAGCAGCAACAATCATTAATAAATCGACATCAAATTGTTTTTCTTTAAGCAGGGTTGTTAACCCATCTTTGGCACTTTCATAACCCCCAATTACATAGGCAATGGGTAACACTAAAAATGCAAATCCGACCCAGCCGAATTGTAAGCAGACCCAACCCATGAAGACCAAAATGGCGCAAACTATCGCCGCAATCGCTTCAGGATAGTGCTGGAAAAAGTCCCGCACAGAGACTAGGGAATTAGAACGTTGATTCATCACAGGAGAATAAAGACTGCTGTTCTTAGGATAAACCGTGACCAGGAATTTTGAATTTTAGATTTTTGAGTGCAAGTTACTCCTGGGGATAGGGGAAACCCTCTTCCCAAACAATTTGAAAACGATTATCATTATAGTTAAGCCAAGTCCCATCCCCAGAATATTGATTCACGGCTGGTTGTTGGCAAACTGAGCAAGAAGGTACATTGAGGACATCAACATGAGGTTGTGGGTTTATCCCCCAATAGTAATTCTATTATTAGGCATCGGTTTAATCAGTGGGTGTAACAGGATTTCTACACCTAAAGATTTGGCTGAAAATAACCCTTCACCCGCAACCAAAACATCAACGGAAACCGCTAATTCTGTAATGGATATTACGGTTAGTATTATGCCCCAAAAATATTTTGTAGAAAAAATTGGCGGTAAGAATGTTCGAGTGAATGTGATGATTCCGCCAGGGGTGGATTTACATAATTATGAACCCAAACCTCAACAATTACAAGCATTAAATGATGCCGAAGCTTATATAACCATTGGTGTTTCCTTTGAAACAGCTTGGATGGATCGAATTAAAGCCGCTAATCAAACAATGTTAATCGTTGATTCAACTCAAGGAATTAAGCGGATTACAATGGTGGAACATCAGCACGATGAAAAAAATAAGTCTTCAGTAGAAGAAACCTTAGATCCTCATGTGTGGTTATCTCCTCAATTAGTTAAAATTCAAGCTCAAAATATTTATAATGGATTAGTTAAAATTGATCCTAAACATCAAGCTGAATATCAAGCCAACTTAAATCAGTTTCTCACAGAAATTGATCAACTGAATCAACAAATTAGCCAAAACTTAACTCCCCTCAAAAATCGAAAGTTTATGGTCTTTCATCCCGCTTGGGGTTATTTTGCTAAGGATTATAACTTAGAACAGGAAGCCATTGAAGTGGGAGGACAAGAACCGAGTGCTGCGGAGTTAGCAGATTTAATTTCTGAGGCTAAAAAAGAAAACATTAAGATTATTTTTACCCAACCTGAATTTAGCCCTCGTTCTGCGGAAACATTAGCTAAAGAAATCGGGGGTAAAGTCGTTATGATTAGTGATTTAGATGAAAATTGGTCTGATAATTTATTAAAAGTTTCAGAAAATTTATCTCAAAGTTTAAACCCCTAATTTATTTTGGATTTAGCCATGATTTTACTTCCTAAATTTACCTTTATACCCGTGTCAAATTCTCACGATTTATCCCCAAACCCTTATCGAAAAAACGAAGTGATTCGTTTAAACCAAGTTTGGGCGGGTTATGATCCCCATGAACCGATTTTAGAAGAGATTAACTTAACGGTTCATGAATTAGATTTTTTAGGATTAATCGGCCCTAATGGAGGCGGGAAAACCACGTTAATTAAAGTGCTTTTAGGGTTACTTAAACCGTTAAAAGGAGAGGTTAAAATTATGGGTCATTCTGTAATTCAAGGACGGCGTTATTTAGGGTATGTCCCTCAAATTTTAGAGTTTGATCGCAATTTTCCCGTCCGGGTGGATGAAGTAGTGAGAATGGGACGCTTAGGAAAAGGTTCTTTATTCCGACCCTATACAAAAAAAGATGAAGAAATTGTGATTCAGGCTTTAGAAAAAGTGGAAATGTTAGACTTACGAAATCGCCCCATTGGAGAATTATCGGGAGGACAACGACAACGGGTTTACATTGCGAGAGCCTTAGCCAGTGAACCGCAAATTTTACTCCTAGATGAACCCACCGCCAGCGTTGACCCGAAAATGTGCAGTAGTATTTATGAGTTATTATTAAAATTAAATGAATATATCACGATTGTAATGATTACTCATGATATTAATACGATGTCTTCGTATGTCAAAACCATCGGATGTTTAAATCGTCGTTTCCACTATCACGGAAAACAACAGATTACCCCGAAAATGTTAGAACAAACTTATCAAAATATAGGGAACAGGGAACAGGGAATAGGGAATAGGGAATAGGGAATAGGGAATAGGGATAATACTTCTATTCATTATTTAATTCATCCGCTTTGTGTTGGGCTTGTTCTTGATTTCGACGATATAGGGAGGCGCGATTTTGGGCCGTTGCATAGCGTTCAAAATCAGGAGAGACTTCTGCCATTAAATCAGCAGCTTGCTGCCATTTTTGAGCAATTTCTAACCATTCTTGACGGGTATCCGCAACTTGTCCTTCGGCGGCGGCTTCAATTGCAAGTTTTACGCCTTGGGTAAACTGTTCTGCGGAAGATAAAGGTTGCTGAGGGGAAGGAGATACTTCAACATTGTATTTTCGGTGATATTGTAAGGCGTTGAATAATTGAAATTGTAACTCGCTATATAGCCAAAATCCTATTAATCCTAATAGTAAACTTACCCCAATACCTAAAATTACACTCAGTGAAAATTGACGTTTTTCTGGCTGGGGAGTTGAGGATAAATTGTTGACAATGGGTTGATTAGGGGTAGAACTTTGAGATGGAATGGGGTTAAACCACCGTTTAAAAAGAATCGGTTTTTTGAGAACAATATCTTCTGACCAGAGTAATTGCTCTTCTGGATCTTGGGTAATGGTTTCTAACCAGAGTAATTGCTGTTCTTTCAGGATGCGACTATTAATTCGGACTCGACGAATATTACGCGGAGAAATAGACTCCAAAATTCCACGAATTTTAGTGACAATGGTTGTTTTTTCTAATAATTCAGGATTTTGAGCCTCACAAAGCAATTGCAAAACATCATGGGTAAAAACAGCACGAGTTCTTACCCCTAAATCGCTCATTTGTTCATTAATTACTTGAATGATGGCTGCCACACGACCATTATGGGCTTGTTTAGCAATGTCATTCATAGCAGTTATCAGTTATCAGTTATCAGTTATCAGTTATCAGTTATCAGTTATCAGGGGAAGATTTAACAGTTTATATCAAGAGTTGTTTGCTAAAAACTAAAAACTGATGACTGATGAGAGATTATTTTTGGATAAACTCTCCTAATTTACGGGTGATAGTTTCAATTAATTCTGTTTTAGAATGGGAGGGACTATCCATCTCAGATTCCAGACGTTGAACCACTTCTGGGGGGAGATTCAGTAACTGCAATAATTTTTGATAAGCCGCTGCTTCTTCCGGGTTGATTTTAGGTTCATCGGGGGTACGAGAACTAGAGTTAATTACTTCATATCCTAAAACGAGTACCAGTTCTCGTTCAGCTTGGGTTTCTAGTTTTGGGATTAACTCGTCTAAGGGGATATTTTGCATTAAATAATCCCTTAATTCCTGTTGAAGTTGTTGCTGTTGTTGTTCCTGTTTGGCGAACAAACGACTAAACTGATTCAACATCACGTCAACTTCTTCTGTTGCTAATTCTCCATCTGACCAAGCCATCGAGGTTACAACCCGCAATAGATTCATTTGACGGGGTGTAATTGAAGGAGGGGGTGGTACTTCCATCGCTTAACCTCTGAAATATTTTCCCCCATCATCTCATAAATTCTCATAAGTTGTGATAAGCACATCCTAACCAGCCTTCAAAATTTCGTTTTTGTTGAGGGGTGGGTTGGCTAACAGAAACGATTTTGTAATGATTAGGACGGGGAGATGTCAACGTAGCTTGACAAGTTCGCAACAAATCTTGATGAAAAAAGGTTAATTCTACTGTATCTCCCGGTTTGTAATCTTTTAAGCGTTCCTGGAATTGGTCAGAGGTGACTTTAAATCCATTGATGGCTAAAAGTTCATCGTGAATATCTAATCCTGCGGCTTCAGCCGGACTCCCGATTTCCACAAATTTAATGATTTCTCGACCTTTTTCCAATGCAAGTTTGCAGCCTAAATAGGGCGTTTCATCCGTTGTTTCAGCAATTAATTGTAAACCAAAGGGTTCTAAATATTGATTGTAGGAAAGTTCATCCAGTCCATACAAATACTTTTGGAAGAAATCGTTTAAAGAGGTTTCAGCAATAGATTCAATTACCTGTTCTAATTGTTCAGGAGTAAAACCAATTTCCGGCTGACCAAATTCTGACCACATTTGGCGCATGACATCATCGAGCGATCGCTGATTTCCCTGTTTTTCTCTGATTAATAAATCCAGTAAAAATGATACTAATTCCCCTTTTAAATAATAAGAGATTTGATTATTATCACTATGGGATTCTCGGCGATAAAGTTTAATCCAAGTATCCCAACTCGATTCACTTAAGGGTTGAACTAACCGCCCTGGAATTGTTTGTAACCGAGTAATATCTTTAGCGATCGCATTCAGAAAACCTTTAACATCAAAAATTCCCGCCCGGTAGGGAATCACCATATCATAATAACTGGTTGTCCCTTCCGAAAACCACAAAGAAGAAGTATAATTTTCCTGCTCATAATCAAAGACTTCCAACGCTTTTGGACGAATCCGTTTAACATTCCATAAATGGAAAAATTCATGGGCGACTAACTGCATAAACCGATTATATTTATCGGTGTTGCGAAACCCAAACCGAGAATAAATTAACGAACAAGAATCTTTATGTTCTAAACCGCCAAACCCTTGATTAGAAAGATGCAATAAAAACAAATAACGTTCGTAGGGTAATCCATCAAATAATTCTGATTCTACGGTAATAATTTTTTGAAAATCCGTCAGTAACCTTTCAGGATTAACATTCCCATCGCCCCAAATTGCTAATTGATGGGATTTTCCTTCAACTTGAAATTCATATAATCGATGGGTTCCAATTTCAAAGGGACTATCAACTAACGTATCAAAATCAGCCGCATAAAACGTATTAATTTGATGAGAAACCGTTGGTAAAATTGTGGTAACTATCCAATTTTTAGGGGGTTCTATAGTAACTTGAATCGGGTGTTGTTCATATCCGGGTACATACAGAAATAAAGCCGCCCCATTAAAATAACCATGAGATGAATCTAAATGATTGGTTCTAACACTTAATTCATTAGCAAAAATGCGATAGGAAACTCTAACTTCTGTTGCCGATTTCGAGTGAATTTGCCAATGATTTTTACTAACTTTTCTCCATTTTAAGGGGTTTCCGTCCTGATCACAAACTCCCCAATCTTGTAAATGTCGGGAATATTCCCGCACCAAATAAGACCCTGGAGTCCAAACGGGCATTTTTAACGCTAAGGGGGAGGATGAAAGAATATCTCCTCGAATCTGTAACTTAATTTCAAATAAATGGGATTCGGGTTGAGGCATTCCCACCCAATATTGTAAAACAGGAGTAACCTTAGTCAAAGAATCAGGACGAGTTTGAGTTGCTTCAGTCATAATTTTGAGTGATTAAAAATAAGTTTATCCAAGAAATAGGGAATAGAAAACAGGGAGTTCATTCTATTTTCCCTATTCCCTATTCCCTATTCCCTATCTATTAAAATAGTTTCGGCTTTATTGACTGGCAAGATGGTTTAAATGTTTGAGATTGAGCAAATGAATCACTTGCCGTTCTTCATCAATAGTCATCCAGCCTTTACTCATAATTTTATCCATTATTTTGCTTGTTTCTTCCAAAGAAATATCTGTAACATCCGCTAAATCTTGGAAGGGAATATTAAAAATATCTGCCCCTTTTTCAGTGGGCTGACCGTAATTTTCAGCTAATTCTACGAGGGTATTGGCGAGTTTTACGGCTGGAGGTCGGTGACGAATTTGATAGCGTTGGTTGGTTTGGCGCAAACGACGCACCATCAATTGCAACATTCGATGATGAAGTTGGGGATCTTTAAACAACGTCTGGATAAAGCGTTGGGCAGAAACACTAATTAATCGGACTGATGATAGGGCGATAACATCATTGGCACGGGGGGATTCATCTAAAATCGCCATTTCTCCAAAAAAATCTCCGTGTCCTAAAATGGCTAATGTCACCACTTCATCTCCAGATAAGCGACGGACTTTCACCCATCCAGAAACGACAAAATAAACGGCATTTCCCCAAGCATCTTCCATGACAACAGCCCGGTCGGCGGGATATTCATGTTTGACAGCAACGGATAGTAGCCATTCTAATGTTTCAGGATTGGCCCCCTTGAATAGTGGAAAAAGCTCGCTAAAAGCTTCAGTTTGCATGAGAATTCGCTACGTTTTTTAAGTAGTAGATTACCGATCCACTATGATGAATATTACTAAGATATCTCATAAATTGATCCAGTTGCAAATAGAAAAACGGGTTAACCCGTGTAAATTTGGTTAACCCGCCAGCTTGGGAACGCTTTGACCAACTATTTTTGGACGACCAATTTCACGTTGGCATTTTGCAGACCGCGCTGTTTGACATCAGCTAAGGTCTTGTTAACGGCGTACTTTTGATTAATGGAGTTGATCAGTTCGGTCTGGTTGTGTTTTTTAGCAACACCCCACAGATCAGCAATTAAATCGTAGGTACCATCGCTGTTGCGAGACCAGCCCAGATCATATTCGCCTTCAAGGACTGCAACCAAGTCGGCACGAACCCGTTGGCCATTGTAACCCCGAACATCAGCACTGGTTTTGGTGCTAATGCCCAGATCACGCAGAGAAGCTTTCAGGATTTCGGAATCGGTGATTTTGGTACGCAGTGTGCTAAAGTGAGACATTTAGGTATCCTCCGTGGAACTGAAAACGAAACAACAACGGTTTGGTTAGAATCAATGCCGCCTTTATCAGGGGACGGCTTTTTTTTTGGGAACTGCTAGCCTATTTTGGGGACTAGCCTTACCTCCTATTTGGACTAGGAGTAAGCTTTTAGAACTCCATGCGCTGATATTCAGCGACGGAGGACGCAGCCGGACGTGCACGCTGTCTTGCCCAATCTCGTAGTGCGGTGACCTGTTCGTTCATGGTCTTGGACAAGGGCAAAGTGGACTTAATCGCGGCAATGATATCAAGCTGCGTAAACTCGCGGTCTTGAGCAAAAGCCTCGTACATCGAAGCGATTACGGCTTGCTCAATTTCTGCTCCAGAAAAGCCTTCGGAAACGGTAGAAAGTTGTTCTAAATCGAAGCGTTCAATTTCCCGACGGCGTTTGGACAGATGAATTCTAAAAATATCTTGGCGTTCTTCTTTGGTGGGGAGATCTACAAAGAAGATTTCATCAAATCGGCCTTTTCTGAGGAATTCTCCGGGTAAACGTTCAACGCGGTTCGCCGTTGCCATCACAAATACAGGAGAGCTTTTTTCCTGCATCCAGGTGAGGAATGATCCAAAGATCCGGCTAGAAGTTCCGCCATCTGAGTCCGCACTTCCGGCACTTCCGGCAAAGGATTTATCTAATTCATCGATAAATAGAATCACCGGGGAAATAGATTCAGCCGTTTTTAAAGCGTTTCTCAGGTTGGCTTCGGAACGTCCCACCATTGAACCGTCATACACCCGACCCATATCTAATCGGAGTAAGGGTAATCCCCATAATCGAGAAGTGGTTTTGGCAATCAGGGACTTTCCGCATCCGGGTATCCCTAAGATTAACATTCCTTTGGGTTGAGGCAGACCGTATTCCCGTGCCCGTTCAGTGAAAGCGTTGGAACGTTGGTGCAGCCACCGCTTGAGTTCTTCTAAACCGCCCACTGAATCGATAGTTTCATCGACATCAATGTATTCTAAAATTCCATTGCGTCGAATCAGTTGCTTTTTCTCAGTGAGAACAACATCAACTTCTTCTTCAGTGAGATGTCCGGCGGTGACTTGAGCTTTCCGGTAGACTTTCTCAGCCTCATCCCGGGTTAAGCCTAATGCTGCTTTGAGCAGTTTTTCGCGTCCTTCGGTGGTTAAACGTCGAGACCGGGCTTGTTCGAGTTGGGCCGTTAACACTTGATTGAGTTCCTTCATATCGGGCAGAGCGAAGTCCAGAACCACAACTTCTTTCTCTAGCTCGATGGGAATGGATTGAATCGGCGACATCAAGATGATCGTCTTGTTTGTGCCTTTGAAGCTTGCGATCGCATCCCGTAAACACCGGGTCACTTCAGGAGAATCTTTGAAGGGATGCAAATCTTTAAAAATATAGATACCTCCGCTTACGTTAGGCTCTCTATGTCGAATCACCCATTCAATCGCCGCTTGAGGGGAAACGGTGTTGGACTGAACTGCTGTTCGTGCTTGATCATATTTGACTAAGCCACGAGTAACTGTCCACACATAAACCTCTCTCTGGCGTTTGGCTTGCGCGATTTTGGCGATAGCCTGCTCAGACCGCTCTTCCTCAGAGGTGACGAGGTAGATCAGAGGATATCGGGCTTCAATTAAGATACTAAGTTCTTCTTGCATAGTCCTCGATCCAATAGAGACGGTGTAACGTTTACAGAATTTCCGATTCCTAACGTCCGATTCTGAACACAACTCGCGCCAGCATCGAAGCCAGGGATTTAGCAGGGAACCAGTTCTTCTTCTCCCGATTGGGCCGTTGTCGATTCAACATCTCTGACGGATTGGACGGGGAGTTCATCATCGGATAGGACACTGGGTTGTTCTCTTAATGAGGTCAATTCCCCTTCCTTCATGACAATGGAACTGGAACAATCTGGACAGGAGTAAACCCGATGGGTTTGTCCGTAGGATGTCTCCACTTCGTCTACCAATTCGGGATTAGTCAGGTAGAAAACAATGGCTCGTTCAGCAATGGATGACATCGGTTCTGATTCAACTGCCGCTTTAATTTTTAATTTGCGGTGCAGTTCAGGCGGGAGATAGAGAGTTACCTTTTGCTTATTTTGCATAGGACAGTGAACTTGTGTACCCGGGTATGTATTTCAAGATAACGAACCCCTTCTCAGATGTCAAGACGCTATACCTCTATGACGGCATTATTGTAATATTTCGTTACATTGTGGAATTGACTCTATATATTCAGAAACCGGGTTTCTCAACAGGTTTCTGGGTAGGTTAGCCATATCAACGCAGAAACCCGGTTTCTCTGGGATGTAGATGTTTCCCTCGTTTCTAGGTTCGACCTAGAAATGCTCATCAGGAGGCTCTGCCTCCCATACAATAGAATTAATTTGGAGGTAGAATCCCCTGAACCATTCCCAAGCTTTAGCCTGGGAACGATGATCAGTCTTGTTTCTTGAGGTTTTGAGCATGAACAATCACCCCAGACAACCCAGAGAAGCATTAAATAAAGCGTTTCTGAAAGTTAAAGTCAGCAGGAGCGATATTGAACAATTTAAAGCTAATTTGATTAATCTCCTTGATCACATTAATGAAAAGGAGTCAGAAGAATTTCATAAAAATCTCATGGCTGATTTCCTGAAAAATACCTATTATAGTCCTAACTATTTTATTAATACTAAAGAACGAAATGATCTGGTTATTCACAATCAAAAAGAGTCTAAAAGCAGTGTCGGTATTATTTTAGAAGTTAAAAAACCCAAAAATAAAGCTGAAATGGTGAAGGTTGAAAACCTTAATGCTAAAGCTTTACAAGAGTTAGTTTTATATTTTTTAAGAGAACGAATTAACAATAAAAACCTAGAAATTAAATATTTAATTATTACTAATATTTATGAATGGTTTATTTTTGATGCTCAGAGTTTTGAAAAATATTTTTGTGAAAATAAACCATTAATTCAACAATTTGAAGATTTTGAAGCCGGACGCTTAACGGGTAAAACAACGGATTTTTTCTATAAAGAAATTGCTAAACCTGCCATTGAAGCTATTAAAGATGAAATAATATTTACTTATTTTGATATTCGAGATTATGAACAATTTGTTAGAAATAATAACCCTGAAGATGATGAAAAATTGATTGCTTTATTTAAGTTACTGTCTCCTCAACATTTATTAAAATTACCCATTGCGAATGATAGTAATACTTTAGATAAAGGGTTTTATAGTGAATTACTGTATATTATTGGTTTAACTGAAACCAAAGAAAAGAATAAAAAACTAATCCAACGTCTACCCAAAGATAAACAAAATCCGGGTTCACTGATTGAAAATGCTATTTTACAACTCGATAGTTTAGATAAAATTTCTCGACTGGAAAACCCCGAACAATTTGGAGAAACTGAACCCGAAAAACTTTTTAATATTGCGTTAGAATTATCGATTACTTGGGTCAACCGGATTTTATTCTTAAAATTATTAGAATCTCAATTAATCACTTACCATAAAGGAAATCGTGATTTTGCTTTTTTAAATACAAATAAAATTCATGATTTGGGTGATTTAGATCGGTTATTTTTCCAAGTCTTAGCGGTTAAATCCAGTGAACGAAAACCGGATTTAACAGGAATATTTTCTCAGGTTCCTTATTTGAATAGTTCCCTGTTTGAACCCACTGAACTTGAACATCAAACTATTGTTATTAGTAATCTTAGAGAAGAAAAACTCCCGATTTTTTCATCAACGGTTTTAAAAGATGCTAACGGAAATAAACGGACGGGAGAACTCAACACCCTACACTATTTATTTGAGTTTCTGGATGCTTATGATTTTAGTAGCGAAGGGTCAGAAGGAATTCAAGAGGAACAAAAAACCTTAATTAATGCGTCGGTTTTAGGATTAATTTTCGAGAAAATTAACGGTTATAAAGATGGGTCATATTTTACCCCAGGTTTTATTACCATGTATATGTGTCGAGAAACTCTGCGGAAAGCGGTTGTTCAGAAATTTAATGAAATTAAAGGTTGGAATTGTCAAACATTGGATGATTTGTATGATAAAATTGAAGATAGAACCGAAGCAAATCAAATTATCAACCGTCTTAAAATTTGTGATCCGGCGGTGGGGTCAGGACATTTTTTAGTGTCAGCGTTAAACGAACTGATCGCCATTAAGCATGATTTGAAGATTTTACAAGATCAAGAGGGAAAGCGATTAAAAGAATATCAAATTACGGTAGAAAATGATGAATTAATCATTACCGACGAAGATAATCAACCGTTTAAATATACCCCTCAAAATAAAGAAAGTCAACGTATCCAAGAAACTTTATTTCACGAAAAACAAACGATTATCGAAAATTGTTTATTTGGGGTAGATATTAACCCGAACTCGGTTAAAATTTGTCGGTTAAGGTTATGGATAGAATTGTTAAAAAATGCCTATTATAAAGTGGAGAGTAATTACACGGAATTGGAAACTTTACCGAATATTGATATTAATATAAAATGCGGTAACTCGTTAATTAGTCGGTTTCCTTTGGATGCGGATTTAAAACCAGCATTAAAGAAAAATAAAATTGATATTGAAACTTATCAAAATGCGGTTGAAACCTATCGTCATGCTGAGAATAAACAGCAAAAGCGAGAGATGGAAAAGTTTATGAATACCATTAAAGGTAATTTTAAAACCACCCTTCAAGGAACTGACCCCAAGAAAACGAAGTTAAGACAGTTAGAGGGAGAAATTGATAAATTAGAGAATCAACTTTTATTATTTGAGGAAACTAAAGCGGAACAGAAAGCACGGGAAAGGAAAATTGCTAAGTTAAATAATGAGATTGATAAGTTAAGAGTGGAAATTGAGGAAATCGAAAGCGGTAAGATTTATGAAAATGCGTTTGAATGGCGGTTTGAGTTTCCTGAAGTTTTGGATGATACAGGAAAGTTTATTGGGTTTGATGTTGTGATAGGTAATCCGCCTTATATTAGACAAGAAGAGATTAAGGAATTTAAGGCAATTTTACAGAAAAATTATCAATGTTATACAGGTATTAGTGATATATTTGTTTACTTTTATGAATTAGGTTTGCATATATTAAAAGCAAAAGGTAATTTAATTTATATCTCCTCTAATAAATATTTGAGAGCAGGTTATGGTGAAAAGTTACGTCAACTTTTGACAGATAAAACAACGATTTATCATTTAATCGATTTCGGTGATTTTCCGGTTTTTGAAGAAGCGATCGCTTATCCTAGCATTATCTCTTTAAGTAAATTTAAATCTGACGCGAATGAATTAAAAGCTTTATCATGGGATCTAACAAAAAAACAAAATATTGCACAATTTGTGACGGTTTTAGAGCAGGATAGTTTGATAATTCCTCAGAGAAACTTAAAATCTGATGGCTGGCGACTAGAATCTTCTCAGGTATTGGACTTGCTGGCGAAACTGCAAAATACTGGTACACCGTTAGGAGAATATGTAAATGGTAGATTTTATTATGGTATTAAAACAGGATTTAACGAGGCTTTTATCATTGATCGCCAAACAAGAGATAAATTAATCGCTGAACATTCTTCATCTGCGGAAGTTATTAAACCTTTGCTGCGTGGTCGTGATGTTAAAAGATGGCGAGTAGATTTTGCTGATCAATATTTGATCAAAATTGAGTCTTCTGAAAATAAAAAACATCCTTGGTCTGATCAACCAGAAAAAGAAGCAGAAAAGATTTTTTATAACACATACCCTGCGATTTATCAATATTTTAATCAATTTAAGGAAGCCTTAATTAAAAGATGCGATCAAGGTAAATTCTTTTGGGAATTGCGATCTTGTATTTACTGGAAAGAATTTGAAGAATCTAAAATTATTTATCCAAATATTTGTAAGATTAATGAATTTGCTTGGGATGAATTAGGCTATTACACAAATCAGAAAGCATTTATTATTCCTACCAATGATAAATTTCTACTCGCAGTTCTTAACTCTAGGGTTGTGGGGTTTTTGTTTCAGAATTTACTATCAAAATTACAGGGGGATTTCTACGAACCAAGCTCAATATTTATGAAAGATTTCCCTATTCCCACCTCCAGCCAATCAGAGTGTCAAGCCATAACAAACCTTGTTGAAAAATGTCTTAATCCTCAAGAGGAAGATGTTAAGAATTTTGAAACAAAAATTGATCAACTGGTTTATCAATTATATGGATTAACAGAAGCAGAAATCAAAATAGTTGAGGGGATAACAGATTAGGGAATTAAGATATAATAGAAAGTGATCGCTTAACCTTGAATGATAATCCAGTATCCGCGTCCTCACTCACTGACTATCTAGGGCAATTTATTATAGTTTTTCCCATTCATCTCGGCTAATATTCGCCTGACGTAACAGCCGACTCAGTAAATTTTTACTAATATCACCTTGATGAGGATTAGGAATAGTTAACCTGACTTCATCCTTAATCATATATTGATGTTTTCCCCCAGGATATGGCCCTTGAAAACCAGCTAGTTTCAAATAACGCACAAAATCTTTCCATTTAATTGCAGAAAATGGTGGCATTAAGCAACCTCGTTTTCAAAATTTAAGTTAATCTGATCTAAAATCGGTAATTGATGACCTAAACGTAACCCTAAAATGATCCATCCTTCTAACGCATCTTGTAAATTTTCCCGACATTCTTCTAAGGTTTTGCCACTACTCCAAACACCCTGACAGTCAGGTATTTCTCCATAAAATATCCCATCCTCTAAGATCTCATATTTTGCTCGATTCATGGCTGCATAAATATAATCTGTTAACATCATTTAAAGTTTCCTTAAGAATAAGTTAAACTCAACCTTTGATTCTTTTAAAATCCAGCCTTTTCTAACCAAGATTTTACAAAATTTTTTCCCAGAAATTGATTTCATACTGCAATTTCCACAATGCGGTCAGTTTCTTTTTCCTTTAGACTTTCATTTGCCACCTCTAACCAACCTTGTATCGCTTCTTGCAGATTTTTCATCACTTCTTCCCAAGTTTCTCCTTGGGTCACACATCCAGGGAGTGCAGGAACTTCTGCCCAATACCCTCCCTCTTCAGCTTCGTGAACAATAGCTTTAATATTCATAATTGAGTAAAGTCGCTATTTTTTCTATTTTCGGATTTTAGCATTGATGCAATCCTTTCGGGTTTGTCCAACGCCATTCTATCCCCTATTCCCCGATCTTCTGTTAAATTGATTCAAGATATAGAAATGTATAGAGGCGGTAACTTCCATGCAATATGTTGTTCTGAATGTGAATGATCTGCGGGTTGAGTTTGACACCGATGAACGGACTGTTACCGCCGTTGATGGAATTTCCTTTCAGGTGGGACGGGGAGAAACGTTAGGAATTGTGGGAGAGTCCGGTTCAGGAAAATCCGTGACCGCCTTGGCAATTATGGGGTTACTTTCCACCGCCACCGCGAAAGTAGAGGGAGAAATTGAGTTTCAAATTCCTGAATCTGAAGATTATAGTCCCTATTCCCAACCTGTTAATTTATTGCAACTTTCACCGACTCAAAAACAAACCTATCGAGGCGGTCAAATTTCCATGATTTTTCAGGAACCCATGACCTCTTTAAACCCCGTTTTTACCATTGGGTTTCAATTAACAGAAGCCATTATGCAGCATGAACAGGTTTCTCCAAAACAGGCGATGTGGAAAGCCGCATCATTATTACAGGAAGTGAAATTACTCCCCAGTGATGATGAATTAATGCAGCAAGCGTTAGAAGCACAAAAACATCAATCAATCTCTCGTTCTCCCCAGGAATTACAAGATAAACGGAGCCGAAAACGGGAAGTGATTCAACAAATTAATGCTCAAAAACGAGCCATGTTAGATCGATATCCCCATGAATTATCGGGGGGACAATTGCAACGGGTGATGATTGCAATGGCAATTTCTTGTAACCCGATATTATTAATTGCAGATGAACCGACAACGGCGTTAGATGTGACGGTACAAGCAACAATATTAGATTTACTTCAAGAATTACAAGAACGCCGAGGGATGGCGATGATTTTTATTACCCATGATTTGGGAATTGTAGCTCAAATTGCGGATCAAGTGGCGGTGATGTTCCAAGGGAAAATAGTTGAATCTGGAACAATTCAGCAAATTTTTACAACCCCTCAAAATCCCTATACAAAAGGATTATTAGCTTGTCGTCCAACGTTAGATACTCCGGCTGAACGTTTACCAACGGTGGCTGATTTTATGGATATTATTACGCTGGATAATGGAGAGGTAGAAATCCGAGAAAAGACTTTAGTAGAACCTGTTAAAAGTTATAATAATATTGCTTTAAAATCTAAGGCATTTTTATCTAGTTTACCCTCAGATCAACCTCTTTTATCGGTTAAAAATTTAAGAGTTGCGTTTAAAATCCCAGGAATATTAGGAAAAACCAAACGATTATTAATGGCGGTTAATGATGTTTCATTTGATGTCTATTCGGGGGAAACATTAGGATTAGTAGGAGAGTCAGGCTGCGGAAAAAGTACCTTATCCAGAGCGATTTTACAACTGATTAGACCTTTGAGTGGTCAAGTCTTTTTTGAAGGTCAGGATATTACGGCTCCTCCGTTAGAAACCTCGATATTTAGTGGGTTTAAAAATTACCAAAATCAACAACAATTTAATCAAAAAATGCGTTGGGTCAGACGGAATCTGCAAATTATTTTTCAAGATCCCTTTAGTTCCCTTGACCCTAGAATCAGCATTGGGGATGCGGTCATGGAACCGTTAATTATTCATTCAGTAGGACAAACGTTTCAAGAAAAACGCGATCGCGTCGCTTACTTATTAGAACGAGTGGGGTTAAATCCTGATTTAATGCGACGTTATCCCCATGAATTTTCTGGCGGACAACGCCAACGAATTTGTATCGCCAGAGCGTTAGCATTGAACCCTAAATTTATTATTTGCGATGAATCTGTTTCTGCGTTAGATGTGTCGGTACAGGCGCAAGTATTGAACTTATTGAAAGAGTTACAAGCGGAATTTAATCTCACTTATATTTTTATTTCCCATGATTTAAGTGTGGTTAAATTTATGAGTGATCGCATGATTGTAATGAATCAAGGAAAAATTGAAGAAATGGGAACCGCCGAGGAAATTTATCGCCATCCCAAACAAGCTTATACTCGTCAATTAATTGCTTCTATTCCTTCAGGAAATATTAGAAGTAGTAACTTTAATTGATTAGATACAGGCTAAATCCTTTTCGAGTATCAATATTAAACTTTAATCCCACTTCTGTAGGAGAAGATATTTTAACTTCATTTCTAGGTTGACTGTCTATTTGAATACTCTCAATTCTCGTCAAAGAACAATAAGAGGATTCTTCATTTACTAGAAATAACTTATCTCCTACAGATAAAGTTATATTCTCTACTATTACGATGGCTGCTTTTTGCTTTTTAAACCACTCCGTAACTCGTCCAACTTTTTGAGCTTGTCCAATGGATACTTTTTTTAAAAGGATTTGATAAGTTACTAATTCAGCTAAAGCTTGGCATAATGCTTCGACAAAATCTGCTAAATATAGCAATTCTTGAATTCCTAAAATTTCATTAATTGATCCATGTGCTGCTTTATTCCGATAGTGAATAAATTGTTTAAGTTCTGCTTCGGCGGTATTTTGATTTCCTCGGACTTGCTCTATAAAATATTTAATCTGTCGATGGTGAATAATCCATTCCCAAGCCTTTTCAATTCCCGCTTTAGTGAATAATTCCACTAACGCATCCTTTCTTAAATTTTGTTCATGGAATATAAAAATTTCAGGAAGTAACTCGTATTTTTCATGATCACTAAGGGCAGCCAAAAACCCTTGAACCACTTTTTTATAATAAATAGATAGATTTTGGTTTTCAGGGTCTTCAAATCGTATCTTTTTCGGGTATATTAATAATCGTCCTATTCCCTCTCGATGGGTATTTTGAATTGTTTCATCTAAATCGGAATAACTGGAAATTAACTCAGGTAAAAGTTGTAACCATTCGGAGATTAAATCTTCAACAAATCGTTCATAAATGGCGTACAATCGCATTACAGTAGCACAGTGGTCATAGATTTTCCATTCAATTTCTCCAGGAAATTCTTGAGCCAATTCCAGAAAATCATTATTTTCCGGCAATGGATCTTTATTTAAACTTTGTTTTCCAAAAACAATTGCCCTAAGTCTATCATTAGTCTGGAGCATTGCACGAACAGTTGCAATTTTTATACTGGATGTTTCTAAAAGATTCTCAAACATTGCAAGCTATTCTCCAATAACCTGCGATAGCATATCATCAAAGATTTGGATTCGTTGTTGAATTTCTGCTTTACTTTTTCCACCTCCTGTTAAAAGACGTGATTCTTCCCGTTCAAAGAGTTTCTGGGTTTCTTCAATAATTTTTGTTTTTTGATCAATTAAAATTTTAGTTTTATCCAAATGTCGATTAAATCCAACCATGACCGCATCATAATAAGCTTTATAGGAATCTTTCTTCCAAGTCCTAGATTTTGGATCAAAGGGTTTGAATAAATTATCGTTATAAATTTGGTAAGCTAGATTAATTGTTTTTAAAAATACTTCCTTTAGGATTAAAATATCCTCATCAGAAAAATTTGAACTTTTGATCATATAAAGATCAAGAAATCCTTCCATTCCTCGTTGAAAATGGTCTACATTTCTCAAGGCAAAGAAACGAAGCACTAATTCTGCATCTTCCATTTTTTTATAAAGATTATTGTTTAATAAATCAGGGTCATTTTCATCGATAGGAATTCCCCAAGATTGAGTAAAGATAGGATTACGAGATAATTCTAGTAATAATGAATTAAACTTCCCATGATACAAACAATTCCGTACTTCCTGCTGACTTAAATCTACGCCTCCGGTATTAAAACGTTCAAAACTTTTCTGTTTGAGGAACAAAGCTGTTTCAGGATCAGAAGTTGATTCTGCAATAATAACAATAGATGAGATGGATCGACGATCAATTCCTGCTTTAACTTTAATTGGAAGTTGATCATAAGTACGTCCATTGATTTCTGGCCAAAGTTCGAGTCCTGTTAGTTTGAGTTTGTTTTCATAGAACTCTTTAATTGCTGTAATTCTCTGTTGACCATCCATGACTTCATAAGAATTGTAATCTATTTCAAACAGAATAATGGGTGGAACAGGGATATTAATTAGGAATGACTCAATTAATCGTGACTTCATCTTGTCATCCCATCGAGGTCTTCTTTGGTAAACGGGCTGTACATTCATATATCCGTTTTTTTTTAAAGCCTCAGCAAAGCTAGGCAGCTTTTCACGATTAATTTCAGTTAGGATGCGGTTTTCTTGGGAGGAGTATTTATCATTAATTTCTCCATCCGACATTTTTTTTTGACGTTTTGAGGAAGATTTCTCCCACATTTTTTCTTCAACGGGCGCAAATAGCATTTTCTCAATTCTCCATTGGCATCTTTATTATGAGGTATTTTAGCATTCCTAAGCTCAGATGACAAATTACCACATTCGAGAGTTAAACTTATTTTGAATACAATAAAAGATCTCAACCCAGACTCGCTGAATAGAGATCTTAAAAAAATATAGAAAAAACTTTATACAATCTGTAAATCATTTAAACTTACTGCCAATATTCGTTATATCTTCCAGGGGAAGGACGGGAAAATAAGCCTAATAACGGCCCCAGAATTGCCCCGAAAACGAATCCGCCAGCGTGTGCCCAATAGGCAACACCGCCTTGCTGCATTCCCACATTAGCAGGAACTCCTAATGAAATTAATCCATTAAAGGCTTGTTGTACAAACCAAAATCCTAGGAAAAAAATGGCAGGAACTCGAATCGTATAGAAAAAGAATCCTAATGGAATTAAGGTTAATATTTTAGCTTGGGGAAACTTGAGAATATAAGCTCCCATGACTCCGGCGATCGCTCCACTGGCTCCTAAAGAAGGAATCGAAGATTGAGGAGAGAAAAACCATTGAGTCAAAACCGCCAAGGCTCCACAAAGGATATAAAAAATTAAAAATTTAATGTGTCCTAATTCCTGCTCAATATTGTTTCCAAAAATCCATAAAAATAACAGATTAAAACCGACGTGCATAATTCCAGCATGAAGGAATTGAGAGGAAATTAAAGTAAAAGGTTCGGGGACGGATTGATCAACAGAAACCCCATCAAAACTGGCACTGAGTTGATTAGGAACGACGGCATACAACTGAAAGAATTTTTCTAATTGAGGAGGAGTTAAACTCAGTTCATAGAAAAAAACCAGAACATTAATTATGATTAATATATAAGTAACAATCGGTGTAATTCGGATCGGATTTTCATCGTTTAAAGGAACCATTGATTTTTTCCTAAAGCTTGAATGAGCAAGATTGGGAATAAATAGTTATCAGTCAACAATGAACAATTCATGTTATATTGTGTTAAATGAGCGATAATAATTCACTCAAAATTTGATAATAAATTGCGATTTATTGCGGACTGATAACTATTTAAAGACCGTTTTTAAGTCAAATTTTTTTACATCACACTGGCTGCAACAGCTTTTTGATTGACATTAGAGCGTCTACCATTAGACTCTAAACCTTCCCCTTCAATAAAGGAACGCAACATCCAGGCCATTTGTTCATGTTGCTCCATTAATCCTGTTAGGAAATCGGCTGTTCCTGCATCATGAAATTCTTCTGCACATTGATCAATATGTTCACGAAGATTGCGAATAATTTGCTCATGATCATTCACTAATCGTTGAACCATTTCGGTTGTGTTTGGAAGATCTCCAGCGTGTTCTTCAATGGAAGCCAGTTTTAAAAATCCTTCCGCCGTCCCAACCGGATAACCCCCTAATGTCCGAACTCGTTCCGCCGTTGCATCAATATTTTCGGTTAAGGCTTCATAATGTTCTTCCCAGAGTTGATGTAGGGTACGAAATTGCGGCCCAACCACATCCCAATGGTATTTTTTAGTTTTGATTAAGAGCAGATACATATTGGATATATCTGCATTTAATAATTCTATAACCCCTTGCATTTGCTCTTCAGTTAAACCAATATTTAACTTAGGCATACTTTCAAACCTCCTTTTTAATTTGCAAATCTCTTTCCTATTCAAACGAGTCTGTTTATTCCAAACATCTACCTTGTGAGAGAACTCTCAGAATTTATAACTTATGAATCTGCTTGTTTTGGGTTTAAATCTTCCTAAAGAAAGATAGACTGCAAAAACAAGTTAATCCTGAATTAGAATCGGGGAATTTAAACCTAAGCGATCTCTAACATTAAACCCTACAGAACTAAATAATACCCAGGAAATGGACTAATCCATCCGAGGATAGATGGAAACAACAATAAAAATTGATTACTGTTTAGAAAGTTAATAAATGCTGTTTTGAATCGGAATTTAATTCTCAAGACAGTTAAGCCATTTAATTTTGGAGAAACCAATAATCATGAGCACTGAAGAAAAAGGAAAAGCCACCTTAAAAAATGTAGAAGGAAAAGTCCAAGAAGCGGCTGGAAATATTACGGGCGATCCTGAAGATAAAGCAGAAGGAAAAATGAAGCAAACAGAAGCTGCTGCACAACATACGGTGGAAAATGTTAAAGATGCGGTCAAAGAAGAGATCGATAAACATTAATTGGGTTTTGTTCCGGTGTTGAGCCCTATAAAATCGAATTGATAAATTTTGTCTAGGTAACTGACTCAGTTACCTAGATCTGTTGTGTATAGATTAAATTCCTGTAAACGAATTTCCATGAATTGCAGATCATCCCTCAGATTTCAACTGTTAATCTTTCGGTATCAATGAGTTTAGTTTGATTTCAACTGAATTTCCCATCCGAGGTTTTTGGAAGTTGAGTCGTGTTACACCGTGTACATCCAAACTCTATTGATTTGTGTTAAGGTATTTTTTAGATTTCTAGGAATCCTAATCTTAGTCAGTCTATGAAGCCAATTGAATCGGGCGAACAATTCTACAATTTCCTGGGCTAGACTTTAGGAGCTTTGGTCAAAAAATACCTAATTGACTTGAACTGTATGTTAGCTCCTGTTTCCCCTTTTTTACTCATTCGGTGAGCCTACAGTTGTGATTTTATACTTCTTTTTCACCAGTTTAGTTTTAGTTGCTTTAGGATGGGCTTGGCAACAAAGACAACTAGCCTTGGGCTGGAAAGCGAGCTTAACTGAATTACAGTCGATGATTGAACACCTTGACTGTATGGTAATCGGTTTATCCGTTGATTACTGCATTCAACAATGGAACCTTAGTGCAGCAAAACATTATGGATATCAACGTCATGAAGTTTGGGGTAAAAATTACTTAAAGTTATTTGTTCCGCCCTCGATGGAAACAGAAGTGATAACTCATTATGAATATGTTTTAACTACAAAAAAATCCGTTCAGTTTCAACAGTTAGTTTCACTGGCGAATGCAGAAGAAGGGTTAATTCACTGGAATATTAATCCTTGGTTAAACCCCCAAGGTAAAATTAAAGGTTTACTTCTGCATGGCTATGTAGAAAATGCGAACTTTGTTTGGGAACAGAGGATAGTAGAGATTAGAGATCTGATTTTCCAATTTCCCATTGCGATCGCCATTTTTGATACCCAAATGCGCTATTTAGCCTATTCTCAAATTTGGCTGTCTCAATATAACTTAGAAGATCAAAACTTGCTTGGAAAAAGCCATTATGAAGTCTTTCCCGATATCAAATTAGACTGGAAAATAGCTCATCAACAAGCACTCAAAGGGGAAACAATTTCTCAAGGAGAAGATACTTGGGAACGAGAGGATGGAACCCAGTTTCAACAAAGTTGGGTGATTCAACCTTGGTATAAAAAGCCGGGTAAAATCGGCGGTTTAATTTTAGCAACAACACCCATTAGTCAACTGATTGAAGAACGGGAAGCCGCCTTAGAATCAGCTAGGCATAAATCTCACTTTCTGGCTCAAATGAGCCATGAAATTCGTACTCCCATGAATGGGGTTTTAGGGATGGTTGAATTACTCTTAGAGACTCAACTAACTCCCCAACAACGGGACTATACCTCAACGATTTATTGTAGTGCTCAACATTTATTGACGGTTATTAATGAAATTTTGGATTTTTCTAAACTAGAAGCGGGAGAAGCTCGTTTAGAAACGGTCAATTTTGATTTAGATAGCTGTCTGGAAACGGTGATTGATTTATTAACGGTCAAAGCCGAAGAAAAAAACTTAGAGTTAATTGTCCAAATTGATAGCGATTTACCCCGCCAACTCAAGGGTGATGCTTTACGTTTGCATCAAATTCTACTGAATTTAATTAGTAATGCGATTAAATTTACCGAAAAAGGTAACGTTATATTAACGCTTAAAATATTGGCAAACTATTCTGATAGAATCAAAGTTAAGTTTGCTGTTAAAGATACAGGAATTGGAATTGCTCAAGATTTACAAGCTCAAATTTTTCAACCCTTTTCTTTGGCAAGTTCTAACACCAACCGTCAATATGGGGGGACGGGGTTAGGGCTATCTATCTGCCGACATTTAGTGGATCTGATGGGGGGTGAAATTGGGTTTGAAAGTGCTTTAGGTGAAGGGTCTAATTTCTGGTTTAATGTAGAATTATCGAAAGCTGAAACCATTGCTTCAAACCGAGTTCCAGAGTTGGAACAGGTGAAATTATTAGTAGTTGATAGTAATCCTTTAGTTCGTGAGTCTATCTGTTCCTTTGCTCAAACTTGGGGAATTCAGATTGATGAAGTCGAGGATGGAAACACGGCTTTAACCGTTTGGAAAACAGCCCTTGAAAAAGGTAATCCTTATGATATTATTTTAATTGATTTACCTTTATTAAATCGAGAAGGGGTTAAATTAGTTCGGGCTTTACATCATTGTGATGAAAAATCCTCGACTAAAATGATTTTAATGAGTAAACTCAATCAACGCGATCGCGCGGAACAAGTGGTTAATTTAGGAGATTATAGCTATTTATTAAAACCCGTCGCGCCTTTACGTTTTTTACAAACCTTGGTTTTGACCCTAAATCTGAAATCTCCGGCTATTTTAACTCGTCTACATCAATGGCAGCATCAAACCCATCGCATAGAATCGTTTCAAAATCGCGATCAACGGTTTAACCTGCAAGCTCATACTCTGAAAATCCTTTTAGCAGAAGATGATCCGATTAACCAAAAAGTGATTTTGAGTCAACTTAAACTTTTGGGTTATGATGCCGATTTAGTCAATAATGGACAAAGTGTTTTAGAGCGATTAACCTATAAAGATTACGATCTGATTCTGATGGACTGTCAGATGCCTATTCTCGATGGCTATGAAGCCACTCGGCGCTTACGCCAGCATCCTGACCTGATTCATCGACAGCCAATCGTAATCGCCCTCACGGCCAGTGCCATGTCTTCGGATCGAGAACGTTGCATAGAAGCGGGAATGGATGATTATGTTAGTAAACCTGTAGAATTGAATGCTCTGGGAAAAATATTACAGCGCTGGAGTTCTTGCAAACTCTCAGACCCTGATCCGAGTCTTTCGGTTCTACAGTCGGTGAATTCATCTGATCGACACCCTGCTTTTGCATTTGAAACCTCTACCTTAGAATCAAATCCTATGAGTGCCTTGACATTTGCCGAAAGTCCTGTCAATTTAGAACGTCTCAATCGTTTACTCAAAGGAAATCTTCAACTGCAACACCGGCTGCTGAATTTGTTCATCGAACAAGCTCAAATCCGAATTCAGAATTTGCATCAAGCTATCCTGAATCAAGATTATAGCGGCATAAAACAACAGGCCCATGCGTTGAAGGGTTCAAGTGCGAGTGCAGCAGTCTTAGAAATGCCAGAAATCGCGAAACAACTTGAAGATCTCGCTCAAGAACAAACTTTAGAGGGTGCAACGGAATTAGTTGAAAAATTGCAACAGTGTTTAAATCGAGTTCAAGTCTTTGTGCAAGAGGAAATTTCATTCCGCTCCAGCTAACATTGATTTAGATTCAATTGATTAAGCAGACTTTTCTCTGAACGTCGAGCACCTTTGATGTTCAGTCTTTTTTTGTTTGATTTTGAGCATCATATTGACTTGATTCAGTAGTTCATCAATATCAATGGGTTTATAAATGACACCATTAGCTTCTCCTTTTGATTCCTGTTTAACTTCAAAAAAACTACAAGCCGTCATGACTAAAATTGGAATAAAAGCTAACTCCGAATTTTGGCGAATTCTTTGAATGACATCATAGCCACTTAAACCGGGCATCATCACATCGACAATAACCAGGTCGGGAGGAGAGTCTTTCACTTGATCTAAAGCAATATAGCCATTTTCAGCACATTTAACATGATAGCCCGCCCCTTGTAGAATAGCTTCTACTAAAAATAAAATATCAGGCGAATCATCAACGACTAAAATTGTTGTTGAGGGCAACGAATTAAAATTTGACCAGGATGTAGACATGAAAAATTTTTTTAATGAATTGAATAAGTTTTGACTTGCATTCCGCAAAATAGGGAACTGTGAAAATTAGTTAATTTTAGAACTGTTAGAGATAAAAACAGTCTTAAAATCTTCTTATTTTCCCAATATTTAATCTCAACTCAGAATTGATTGTTTTTACATACTATTTCTAGTACATTTTAAGAACGTGGGGAAGTTAACCCCCTTGTAAGTTACATCGTAAACCCCAGTCAGAATAACCGTTATCTGTCTGATGATGTAAATCCTACTTGTGTTTTTTTAAACGATTAACAAACTAAACCTTAAAAACTTTAATGTTCAGTTTTTTCTAATTTTTTATAGAATTTAATCCTTTATTCCTAAGTTCGCTAAAGTTAACAACTTTACTTTTGAGTCTGGAGTTATTTGGTAACAATTGTAACATAGCTACCCGGAATGTCGTCAACGGTTTACCCTGCTATTGGGCACAAATGTATCTTGCGGTAGAGGTAGCTACAAAGCGTTATCGCTTATTCTCTGGATTAACCCTGGAAATTGTAAGTTTAACTGCGTTTTAACCCCTGGTGAATTAAGCAGGCTGGAGCATATCCTTGCCTTAATTGTAGTGAAAGATAGAATCCCCCTCTCAAAATTTAAACAATATTTCCAATTTTCTGTTTAGCTTAAGCGAATCGGAAAGAGGAAATACGGTACAGGGAACAGGATTTTAGTTTTATCCGGTTTAAATCTGTGGTTTAAGTGCTGATTGGGTTAACCTCTCTAAATTAAGCAACCTTGCTGTTTTACAGGTTTGAGGTTGTAAGTTTTGCCATGAACATTAAAATTTTAAACTCAAAATTTAAGGCTCATTGATCAGTTAACTTTTGTGAAAATCAAATGATCTTCAAGCTTTTAAATTTTCAGGCTATTTTCAACAAAGGATAAAAATTTTATTTTTATATCTCCCCTACCTAGAAAAGGATGAGCCTATAGAATTATTGCCTGTAATTTCAATTATTTTCCTCAATATAATCCTGTTAAAGCTGATACTTTTTGGGGTATTGGTTAAATTAATTTAATCAGGGAGAAATTTTTATGCTTTAAAATTATGATCGTTAAAACCACAAAGTTATTGTTATCAATAAACCCTTAAATTGGATAATTTAAAGAATATTTTTACTGTTTTTAATGATTTTAATACTATTTTTAAATGTCGCCATAAAATAAAAATATTTCTAATATTTTAAAATTGATTTATACCCTGTTTATTTTATAAAATTTTGCAAAGATAAAGTCTCCATTTTTACTGTCATTTTATGATAAGAATAAATTAAATTATTTTAGATAATTAAACAATTTGTATTAAAGTAGTTTTTGTTATAATTAAAATTATAAAATATTTTTTGTATTTTGCAAAAAATAGAAAATTAAAGGACAGAAAATAGTTAGAATGAAGAACATTTTTTAGTAACTTTATAAAAAACAAATAAAATATAGTTAAAAAACTCTTCATTCTAACTTAAACTCAATCAAAAAATCTTACTCAATCCAACCTGAACGTAAAGCACGAACTGCTGCCTGTGTGCGATCATCAGCACAAAGCTTATTTAAAATACTGCGAACATGAGTCTTAACCGTTCCCACAGTAATATAGAGTTTTTCGGCAATTTCAGCGTTACTACGTCCAGCAACAATCAATTCCAAAACCTCTAATTCTCGTTCAGTTAAAGGGCAAGATTGCAGAAAATCTTGATATTCCGCTTCTACCGCATTAATGGTTACAGTTTTGATATCGCTAGGTGCTACAACCTCCGGTGGTTTTTTCTTAGCCTGCTTCAGAACAGTGCGAGCAATGATCGGATCAATCCAAGCATTTCCTTCAAAAGTTGTGTAAATAGCATCCTTGAGTTTATCAATGCTAACATCCTTAACACTGTAAGAATCTGCACCCGCAGCAAAGGCTCCCATAACAGCATCATCATTATCGTGCATCGTTAAAATTAGAACCTTTGTTTCTCGAACTCCTCCATTAGAGATATATTGTTTAAATTTTTGAGTTAATTCAATCCCATCCATATCCGGTAAACCAATATCAATAATGGCAATATCCGGCTGGGTCTGTTTAAGAATTTCTAAACCACTCTTAGCATTAGCCGCCTCCCCAACAACCTGAATATTATTTTCTTGTTGTAGGGCAGTTCGTAAGCCTACCCGTGTCAAATCATGGTCTTCTACAAGGACAACACGAATTTCACTCATGGTTGATTTTCCCTTAATGATCTCATTGTCTTTATTATTGACAGATTTTTTGTTAAAATCAATAACAAATGTGCTCGACAAGATTAATCTTGTAACTTAGTTGGCGTAAAAAACACGTTTTTCAAAATCATGTCCCTTTTTATTGCCCCCCCTTTAAAATCTAGTGATCGAATTCTGGCCGTTGATGATTCCCCGGATAACCTATTTTTAATCGAGGCAATATTAGCTGAAGAAGGATACGAAGTTGTCTGTAAGTCTGATGGAAGTTCAGCATTAGCCTCTATTAACGCCGACCCTCCCGATTTAGTGTTACTCGATGTTATGATGCCGGGAATTGATGGCTATGAAGTTACTCGGCGGATTCGGACTAATCCCCATCTTCCGTTTATTCCCATTTTGTTAATTACGGCCCATGATCATTCCAGTGTGGTCGAAGGCTTGGATGCAGGGGCAGATGACTTTATTCGCAAACCTGTTGAGGTTGATGAACTTTTAGCACGGGTGCGATCGCTGCTTCGACTTAAACATAGCATTGATCAACAGATGGCGATGTCCCGCCAAAGGGAGGATTTTGTCTCCCGTCTCACCCATGATCTGCGAACTCCTCTAGTCGCGGCAGATCGGATGTTACATTTGGTTCTTCAGGGGGCTTTAGGAGAGATCTCACCGACCATTGAAGACGCGATCACCTCGATGATCAACAGTAATCAAAATTTATTACAAATGGTAAATACTTTACTGGAGGTTTATCGGTATGAAGCGGGTCGCAAAACCTTAACCTTTTCCTCTTTTGATTTAGGGAAAATTATTCAAGAGGTCATTCAAGAACTGACTCCCCTAGCTCAAGAAAAAGAATTAACCCTTAAATTTAATCCGATTAGCAATTGTTTAACAGACTCACCGATTATTATGGGTGATCCGTTAGAAATCAGACGGGTGGTGACAAATTTAGTGGGAAATGCGATTAAATTTACGGATATGGGTGCGATAGAAATTCGTTTAGATCGCAAGAAGATTTTCCTCGATACCCAAGATCAACCCACCGATGGAGTGATTTTGGAAGTGGAAGATAGCGGGGTTGGGATGTCTCCCGAAGATCAAGCGATTATCTTTGAACGATTCCGCCAAGGAAATAATAAACGAGCGGGAAGTGGTTTAGGATTGCATTTAGTTTCACGAATTGTAGAAGCCCACAGAGGCACGATTCACGTTCAATCGAAAATAAGTCAGGGTAGCCTATTCACCGTTTGTTTACCTGTAAACCCAGAATAGATAGAGTGTTGACGATTGACGGGTAGGGGCTTGTGTCATCAGTGTCAACTTAAGTTGAAAAGCCTTGAAATCAATTTCAGTAGAGAGACGCGCCATGTAACCCCCTCTACGCTAAAACCCGTTAAAACGGGTTAATGAAGAATGATCTGAGTCATCTTTAGATGCCGATCGCTTTTAGCCCGAACTTGAGTTCAGGGCTAACGTGGGTTAAGTTGACGGACTTTGCGTCCTACCTTACCCCTACGACTGTTAATCGTTTAGGGTTGACTTTTAACAAATAACTAATGGATGACGGGTGACGGTCTTTAATCTATACTGATAAGTTGCCCTGATTTAATTTAAACCTTAGTCTAACTTTCATTAAGAGTCATGCGAACCCACTACTGCGGCAATCTCCGATCTACCGATATTGGCGAAACTGTTACCCTCTGCGGATGGGTTGATCGACGCCGCGATCATGGTGGTGTAATCTTTTTAGATTTACGCGATCGCACGGGTATTGTTCAAATTGTCAGCGATCCTGAACGCACCCCCGACTCCTACAACACCGCCGAGAGTCTGCGGAATGAATATGTTGTTAAAATTACCGGGCGAGTTTCCCAACGCCCCCCAGAGTCCCTCAACCCCAAATTAGCCACCGGGGAAATCGAAATTTACGCCGATCAGATTCAACTTCTCAATGCACTCGGAAAACAATTACCTTTCCAAATTTCCGCCTCAGAAACCGAAAGCGTTCGAGAAGATTTACGCCTCAAATATCGCTATTTAGATTTACGTCGAGAACGCATGACCCGCAACTTACAATTGCGTCATGAAGTCGTTAAAGCCATGCGACGTTTCTTAGAAGATCAAGAGCATTTTATTGAAGTAGAAACCCCCATTCTCACCCGTTCAACTCCCGAAGGGGCTAGGGATTATTTAGTTCCTAGTCGAGTTAATCCGGGGGAATGGTTTGCGTTACCCCAATCTCCCCAACTGTTCAAACAATTATTAATGGTATCGGGATTTGATCGCTATTATCAAATCGCCCGGTGTTTCCGAGATGAAGATTTACGCGCCGACCGACAACCGGAATTTACCCAATTAGATATGGAAATGAGCTTCATGACCCAGGAACAAATTCTGGCGTTAAATGAAGCCTTAGTTGCTCATATTTTTAAAGCCGTTAAAGGCGTTGAAATTCCCCTTCCCTTCCCCCGTTTAACGTATAAAGAAGCCCTAGAACGTTATGGAAGTGATAAACCGGATACTCGCTATGGTTTAGAGTTAGTCGATGTTTCTGATATTGTCAAAGATTGCGGCTTTAAAGTGTTTTCTGGGGCTGTTGCTTCGGGCGGAATTGTTAAAATATTACCGATTCCTGGGGGAAATGAAGCCATTTCTAATATGCGAATTAAACCCGGTGGAGATATCTTTAAAGAAGCGTGTGAGGCGGGAGCAAAAGGGTTAGCCTTTATTCGCGTTCGAGAAGATGGGATTGATACCATTGGCGCAATTAAAGACAATTTAAGCAACGAACAAAAACAGGAAATTCTGACCCGGACAAATGCAAAACCGGGAGATTTACTGTTATTTGGGGCGGGAGATATTGCAACGGTGAATAAAACCCTAGACCGTCTGCGTCAATTTATGGCTAAAGAATTGGAACTCATTGATGCTAATAAAATTAATTTATTGTGGATTGTTGAGTTCCCCATGTTTGAATGGAATGAAGACGAAAAACGGTTAGAAGCGTTACATCACCCCTTCACTTCTCCCCATCTCGATGATATTAATGATTTACCCCACGCCAGAGCGCAAGCTTATGATTTAGTCTTAAATGGCTATGAAATCGGCGGTGGTAGTCTACGGATTTATAAACGAGAGATTCAAGAAAAGGTATTTTCAACCATTGGATTAACAATGGAGGAAGCTTACAATAAATTCGGCTTTTTATTAGAAGCTTTTGAATACGGAACTCCTCCTCACGGCGGTATTGCTTACGGTTTAGATCGATTAGTGATGTTATTATCGGGAGAGGAATCAATTCGAGATGTGATCGCTTTTCCGAAGACTCAACAAGCGGGTTGTTTATTAACAAATGCACCCTCTGGCGTAGACCAAAAACAGTTAAAGGAACTCTACGTTGCTTCAACTTACAAACCCAAAACCGACAAATAAACCCTAGTTAAGCTACTGAGTCCAAAAGGAGGGGCTCAGTAGTGAAATTTACAGGAAACAATTACAATTTCTTCATCAGTAACGCTTTGACAATTAAGGTTTTAGGGATTTTTCAATTATACCGTTTCAATCCCTGATAGGGATTATAGGTGATTTCAACCTTTCGATGGCTTGGCGTGGGTCAAACATCGAATAGTTTCAATCCCTGATAGGGATTATAGCTGATTTCAACACAACTAAATTCTGATCTAGATAATATGGATATTTTGTTTCAATCCCTGATAGGGATTATAGCTGATTTCAACATTCTGCTGGAGGTATCGTGTTTTTACATGAACGCCAATGGTTTCAATCCCTGATAGGGATTATAGCTGATTTCAACCGCAAACAAAAAAGAAAAATGCGATGGGGACAGTTTCAATCCCTGATAGGGATTATAGCTGATTTCAACATCAAATATTGACAAAAAGACCGGAACGAATGAAGGGTTTCAATCCCTGATAGGGATTATAGCTGATTTCAACTCGGTTTGGTGATAGCAATTAAGCAATATCAAATAGTTTCAATCCCTGATAGGGATTATAGCTGATTTCAACCGAGTTCTGAGAATTGACTCGGAAACCGTAGCTGTTTCAATCCCTGATAGGGATTATAGCTGATTTCAACCTTGCCTCTAATTCTGTAGTGTCTACTGTGGTGTGGTTTCAATCCCTGATAGGGATTATAGCTGATTTCAACAAATCGTTTAAAACATCGAATTCTTCTTTTAGTGCTGAGTTTCAATCCCTGATAGGGATTATAGCTGATTTCAACCTCCTATTCAACTAGATAGATCGAATCATTAACTTGTTTCAATCCCTGATAGGGATTATAGCTGATTTCAACCTGGGTTGGTGGTTTGAATAAAATTGTTTATCCCGTTTCAATCCCTGATAGGGATTATAGCTGATTTCAACTAATAAGGTTTATCAACTATCAGAGTCAGTAGATACCAATCGTTTCAATCCCTGATAGGGATTATAGCTGATTTCAACAACTGGGAAATGGCAAAAGCACTCCCAGAAGATAAGCGGGGTTTCAATCCCTGATAGGGATTATAGCTGATTTCAACTATAATAGATGCCCCTATGGAAAAGCGTGAATCACAAGTTTCAATCCCTGATAGGGATTATAGCTGATTTCAACGGCATTCCGATTTTAATATGCACGTTAACTGCCTGGTTTCAATCCCTGATAGGGATTATAGCTGATTTCAACCTGTAATCAGGGGAAACATTAATTTTGTTATTGTTTCAATCCCTGATAGGGATTATAGCTGATTTCAACTCTTTTGAATTACAGCTTGGTGAACATTTGGCATCAGCAGAGTTTCAATCCCTGATAGGGATTATAGCTGATTTCAACCGCAGGCTTCTGAAACCCTTAGTGTATTTAGTTTTCGAGGTGCGATCGCGCTAACCTGATCAGAATATACCATTTCAGCCATCGACTTAGCAAGAGGCAAAAATAAAAAAATGCTGAAACCTTTGATTGGTATAGCTTCCAAAAATTGCGCCAACCTCCCAAGACAACCAACCGAGTTCAAAACCAGAACAGATAAAGGTTTCAGCGATAATTTTACCCTTCCTTTTCCCAACAGCCACAGGTTAGCGCAACTCAGCAAAGAAAATCGTATCATCCCGTAGCTGTTCGCCGCCGATACGTTCAACCTTACCCTGACAACAAGCACAAAGGAAATAAAAGCGAATACTATCGGTTTCAGGGTTAATAATTTTGTTGAGACGCGATCGCAATTTAGCATATTGCGTGTTAGTCAACTCACACTCAAAAACACTATATTGCATCCATTGACCATAGGATTTCAAGATCGAATGAATCTTAGTGCGGCGTTTATCCTCAGAAATATCGTAAGACACCACAACAAACATAACTATTTTAACACCAAAGGCGGATATTTTTCAATGTCACCCATCAAATATTTAGCTAATAAACGCGCTTGAAGTTCAAACGCCTCTTGATAAGTACATTGTTTACCTAACACCGGATGCTTGAACTTAGATTGTTTTTTCTGTTCATATAATTTCAGAAACGTTCGCCGTCCTTCAGGAGACATTAACACCGCATTGCTAATCGGTTCTGTGGTAAAATCATCAGGAGTCAACTGTTTTAAATTAATTGCACTCAATACCATTGAATCCACAATTAACGGTCGAAACTCCTCCATTAAATCTAACGCTAAACTCGGACGACCATAATGTTGAACATGAAGATAACCCAAATAAGGATCAAACCCCACTAAATTAACTGCACTTTGCACATCATGACACAATAAAGAATAACCAAAACTCAGTAAAGAATTAACTGGGTCAGTTGGCGGGCGACGGTTACGACAATTAAAACTAAAGCCATCTCCCCGAATTAACTGATCAAATGCACCAAAATAAGCCGCACTTCCCGCCCCTTCTAAACCGCGTAAAGAGTTAATATTATTCGTATAAGAAATAGGAGCGATCGCATTATCCAACCGAGTCAAAGCAGCCTCTAAATCCAGTTCAGAATATTTACGTCCTTGTCGCAATAAAATCATCCGATAATTCTTCAATTTTCCCCGCACAAACCCCCGGACTAAATGTAACGCCTTTTCCGACTCTCCGGCTGCTTCCCATTGCGCTTTTCTCACAAAAATATTCTTGGTCATTTCTGGTTCTAATCGTCCTAAATAACGCCCCGTATCTGTTAAAAATGTTAACGGAATATGTCGTTCTAAAAGTTCCTGAACCACCGCAGGAGACACCGTTGAACGTCCTAAAATCACAATTCCATCCACCTTAATTAACGGTACATCCAGAACATTTTTCTTATCCGCCTTTACCGTTAACCGTTCATCCGTTTTACCAATAAACGAATCATTAACCGTAACATAAACCGTTCCCATTGTATTAACCTCAAAAAAATAGTAGGTTGTGTAAGCGAACCGCACGCAACAGAATTACTGTCTATGATCTATAAAGTAAATACTAGCGAGCGAGGACGCTCGCACTACAATATTTACCTTAAACAATCACCTCTTGATACCGACTAACTTTTGCAGCAATTTTCGGTAAACAAGATTCATACAAACTGCAACCTTTACAGCGTTTTTGATAACTTGCTAAAGGTTGATGACCCGTTTGTAAAAGAGCGAAAACTTGATCAATAATATTAATTGCTTGTTCTCGTAATATTGAGGAAATTTCCACAGGTTGACGTTGATGAGATTGAGCATAATAAATATAACCCTTTGTGACAGTTTTACCCGTCATTTCTTCTAAACATAACGCTTGCGCTACCACCTGCATTTCATCATTATCCCATTCCCCTTTGCGTCCCCGTTTATATTCTACGGGGTAAAATTCTCCCGATTGTGATTCAATTAAATCCGATTTTCCAATTAATTTATAACGTTCAGATTTCAACCAAACCGCCCGAACTTGCCAAATTTCATCACGATTTTGTTCTCCAAAATTATGAACACGGTCGTGCAAACTCGTTCCTTCTATGGTATACTGATTATCAACAAATTCCCCTGCACAAAACATTCGCCAGCAGCGATGGGGACAATAGGAAAAATGATTCAAAGACGAAATCGGAATATAATCAATGGTTTCCATAATTTCACCTAAATTGTGGTTAAAAATTAACAAAAATTGTTGATCGAGTTGGCGAGTAAGAGCGATCGCAAGAAGTTGATTGAATTAGCGAGTGAGGACACTCGCACTACTGCTTTAAATCCTAATTCTTAATTCTTAATTCTCCTCATCATTCCCATCCCCATCGGTGTTTTCCGTCCGACACCGCTATACAGAGCAAAATCCGCTAAGGTATTAATCTGTTTAATAACCATTGGGTCTACATCTCCCAAAATTCTAAAATTCATAACTCCCACACAGCCAATAAATTTACTGCGAGAATCCGCTAAAATCTCCGTTCTAATATTGAAGAAACTCGGAAAAATAGGTTCAATTAAAGTATCTTCAAAAGGAATCCCGCTATATTGATTCCAACGTCTTAATAACGACCCAAACACACTATCTCGCGTGGGTAAAGCAGAATCAAAATTGCTTTGACGAAAGGCTGTTGGGGTACAGAAAATCAATTCTATTTGGCGGTTTTCATCAGATGCTTGTTCATACAATTGATGATAGGATGAAAAATTAGCCCAAGGTTGAGTCGATTGAGGTGTGCCTAAAATACTGGTAATTTGTAAATCAGCAGGGCCTAAATGCCAAGGTGTTTTAGGATTAAGATTTAACCATAAACCACTCAAATGACTAAACAAATTATCATCCAATAAAGAAATTCTTAACCAGCAAGGAGTTTCGCTTGAAATCGGTTTCTTATGTTGCCATTGCAGAACATTCTGATGAATCGTTTTGCTGATTTGTAACGGACTTAAGGTAAACGCTTTATCGGTTTTTTGTTCATGTAAATAAGTTCCTAATTCGGGGTCAACAGAACTGACTAATGTTAGAAATAACGCATGAAGATGTCGTCCCGTTAAAAAGTTAGGAGGAATAGCAGAAAGTGGCAACAAATTGAGAACAAGACTATGGGGCATAATTTCACCTTAGTAAGTTGTAGGGTGGGTGAGAAAAAACAAAAGTTAAGATCGATTAATGCGTCACCCACCCTACAGGTTAACGAAAACGGTATTGCATTTGGGCAGGAATTTTTAACGTTTCTTTCCTCATCTGAACGCTGTAATATTCCCCTCGCATTCTGACATTACGAATTAAACTAACCGGAGGCATATTAATCGTGTCATAACTCAAAACTTGATGAGTAAACATCACATCCAAAGGATTCAAAGGATAGGAAAAAATAAATTCTCTCTCTCGATCTTGTTTAGAAGACGGTAATTCTTCCATTGTTAATTCTGCCTTACTTGCCCATTTTCCTAACCGAATCCATTTTGGCAGTTTCAACGATTTTTCAGTAATGATAAAAAACTCAAACTGACTTTCAGGGGCTATTTCCTTTGTTCTGCCAAAACTGGGAATATTCTTTTGGGTTTTTTCCATCTCAACATGATAGTTATTATTGGCATATTTCCAAGTATTGAGAACCGCAGTATAGTTAACGGTTCGGGCTGGAGTTACATAAATTCCCTGTTGATTCAGAGGCGTTAAATGTTCGGCGTATTTCGGAACTTGTTCAGGACAGAAATAACGATAGGAATCTTCCTCAGCAACCGTTGTTTGATAGGAAGGGTTATCAATTAAACCCAAGGCATAACAAAGGGCGTAATTATGCAGAATGGGTTCCGTTTCATAGAGTCGCCCAATTTCACGAGTGGCAAAATAAAGGCTATCATGCAGTTCTATTGTGCAACGATAGAGAATTGTCATTAGTTCGACTCCGTTACACTTCAGCTTTTTTCTTGCCTTTAATATGATCAGAAGCATATTGTTTAGCTTCTGCATCTGCTTTTTGTAGAATTGCTTTAAGAGATTCTTCCTGACTTGTCAGAGCTTTAACTTCCTGAAGTAAGGTCTGAAACTCGTTACCAATAAAATCAGTATGAACAATAGGTTCATCCTGTAACAAACTCTTGATAGCTATTTCAGCATATTCCATAACATCATCCTCATCTAAAGGTTCGAGAGATTGAAGGATTTCTGTTGAAAATTGATCGTAAATTGCCTGAGTCCAACGAAGATTACTGGTAATTTCCCCATCAGCAAAAACGACTCCTATCAGTTCATTTCGCATTTTACCTGTGCGAGTTGTTTGTGCGCCGTAGCGACTGGTACGCAAGATATTATTAAAAACATACAAAAAGCTGGCTTCAGTTGGATCTTTGAGGGTAATAATACTAGGGAAGAAAACTTGGGGGCGGATGTGATCTTGCTGATTAATTCGAGATGTTGTACTCCCAATTTCTCCATCTAATTTGCCTGGGCTATTTTTTCCTTGTCCCAGTTCTTTTTTTTCGCCTTTTGCAGCCATTGTTCCATTTTCATAAGGAGCATTGAGTGTAAAAGATTCATGGGAATCGTCAAAATGGGTGATAGAGAAAGCGGTATCAACAACGACTTTTGACTTTTCTGAACCCGAATCACCAATGGCAAATCCATAGATAATACAATCAGGATTATCCATTGCAAATCTGACATTGTATTCGCATTCTTCAGCCGTCATTAAACCATAATTTCGCAACAGTTCTCGACCAACTAAACGTTCTGGGGTTGACTGTTTCCGTTTAAACATGGTTAAGCGACTAATGGGAGCGCGATTTTCCCGTTTTAAACCTGCTCGAACTTTAGCTTTATTTAGTTCTTGATCGGTTTGAAAAAGAGGATAAGATTCGGTAACGCGGACTGTGAGGAAATGTACATATTTGCCCATTGGTTTGTAGGGGATTTCGGCTTGAAAGAACTTTTTAGAGTTAACGGTTTTCAGAAAAGTCATAGTAAATCTCCAAGAATTGTGGTTGAATGAACAGAATCTAGCAAATAAAAAAATTATTCTTCTTCTTGCGGATCACCTCCTTTTGAATCATCATTAGATAGTTTTCTTGCTCGATATTCTTTATCATCTTCTAGGCGATATATAAATTCGCAAGTATCCCGAATTAGATTAAGTTGACGACCTGCTAAACGAGCGCGATCGCCTTTAAATGTTCCTTCAAAAACTTCCAGAACAAAATATCGAGCAAAATCTAAAATCGTCTCTCTTTCCTGATCTCGTTCACTATTTTTGAAAACCCATCGCCCTTCTGCGGTGGAACTGTGAACTCGATTCATTAAACTAAACAGTCGTGCGGCAACAGCATCAACCATTGCTTCACCTTGACACCAGCTTAATTCAGCTTTCAAAATAACATCAGCCGCCTCATCAATCGGTTTCAAAATAGCATTTGCTTTTGTGGGTTTGCCTTTGGTGGATTTCGCTCGATAGAATTTGCGATATAACTCTGTTAATTTTTTAGGGTGGTGCAGTTTTGATTGCTCAGTCATAGTCCAATCCTCTAATTCAAAGTTGTATTCAACATGGGGATCGAAGCAAGGATAAAATTGATAGGCATAGAGTCGAATTTTAGCCTTGCTAGGAGTATCGAGATTTTGAGAACGTACCCAATTTTTTAGATAAGTAAAAACATAAAGAGGACTCGTTTCAAAGTCTCGCGCCAATTCAGATAGTTTTCCCCAGTTGGGGTTATAGCCTTTTTTAGTTTGTCGAGCATTAACATCCAAATTAATTGCATAAGCAGCCGTTAAAACTTTTAAAGGTGCAGGATATTTAGATTGCTTTTTCTCCCATCCTTCCAGAATATAATCCAAACGAAAACGTTCTTCTTGAGTTAAAACTCGGAAGGCTTGAGGCGCACTATCTAAAAATACTGTTTGTTCAAATTCTGTCCCATCGGTGAATGGTGGAATTGGAGATTCTGAAACAACAGTTTTGACATCTAAAATCATAGGAAATGCGAATGCTAACCAAGTTGGCATAACCCAAGATTCTGTATCCGTCGGTTCAGTTTTGCCTCGCTTTTCAGGTGGTAATGCCATGAAATAAAATGTTAAAGGTTGTTCTTCAGGATAGTTCAGTTTGAAAATTAAGCTTTTCTTGCTTTCTTGTTTCTCATCTGTTGTTGATTTTTTTCCTTCAGATAGTTTAAACAAATCTACGCTTTGATAACGTTCTAAAGAAAAATCGGCTTGCATATCTTGACTGATGAAGTGATTCCGTATCCCTGTATCAAAGCGAGTTTGAACAATTTGATCATAGACTTTTGCTAAAAAACAATTTGTTTCAGGAGTAAAATAATAGGTCGGATAAAAGTACAAATAGCGATATTTACCATCTTCAAAGCTTTTTCCGACTGCTTGAGTTTTGCTCATTAAAATTTGACGCAACATCAACTCGATTTGAGCAATACTAGAGATATTCCGTTTAGCATTAGAACCGCCCAGCATTTGTTTATTAGTATAAACTTGGGGTGTAAATAAAACAGCAGATTCCATTTGTTCTTTTACAGTGTAAGCAGAATGAGAAATTGAACAAATTAGCTGCTTACCCCGTCCAGGCTGTTTTGCTGATTGATAGTATTTTAGTTCTTTTAGAAACTGATCAGTTTGAGTCTTATTTCCAGTAGGTAACATCACCACTTGTTTGAGCCATAAGCGCAGATCTTCCCATCCGTCATTCGCTGATTTATTTTGTTGTAAAATAGGATTTAGAAGTTCAGCAAGGTAAGTAATTAAATCATCTCCTGTGGTTTGAATATCTTCTAAGCTGGGATGATGCTCAATATACTTAGCTGCTAAATAATACCATTCTAAAGGAAGACCGCCTGTATTACCTTTAAGTTTTAGTTCTTTCAGTTTTCCATTAATATTCTGAATTTCTTGAACAGCAGGTAAATATTCACCTAAATTCCAAAATTCGACAATTTTATAAACTAATTGATCACTAGAATTCAGATCATCAGGCAGTTGAACAGTTCCTCCTGCCTTATTGGTCTTGTTTTTCTTATTCTCATCAATAATTTTCGCAACTCTATCAGACCAAATTTTTCGAGTCAATAAATCCCCAAACTCTGCTAATTGATCAATCCGAACATCACTAGAAAATTCAAAATTGTATTGAGCCGATAATGCTCCTTTTTTTTGGAATTCCTGAAGGCTTTGACTGCGATCTTGAGCTTTACTGCTTTTGATAGTGTTACGAGTGGCATCAAGAGCGACTTTCATCAAAGCAATATCATCAAAAAATAGATCATAATATTCGGCATATTTCATCCCTTTACCTTCTCGGACAAAACCTTTTTGTTGTTGTTTTAATTCCTCTATACAAAGATTTTTGATCTTATCAATTACTTTTTCTGGCAGGTTTTCTGTTGAAATTGGAGGTGCATTTTTATGTTGAAGATAAATGATCCCAGTGGGGAGATAAAGCAAGGGTTCATAGTAATGGCAAAACGGGGGAAAATATTGACAATCTTTACGGTTGAGTCCAGTATGTTCATCCATTAAGGCATTGTTAATAACATTCGTCAGCACCCCTCGATTTTCTGCAATGCGGTGATAAGTAAATTTTAGTTGCCCATCACTTAAAGAGTGAATTAATTCTTGTAGCTTGGGAACATCTATATCCTGTGGATGTTTAATCACAGAAGCTAGAGAATCTGCCAAATAGGCAAGGTCAGCTAAACTTTTAGGTTGCTTGCCTTTGAGTGTGAGTTTATTTAATCCAAATTCTGAAGTATTTAAGTTTGTATCATGACGTTTTTGAGCATTATAAGCAATATAAAGTAAATCATCTATATGCTTTTGATATTCCTCTGGTTGATTCGGGTATAGAAATCGGTCAAGATTTAATTCTTTAATAAGAATATCAATGATTTCTCGATGTTCCTCCAAAGATAAATCACGGATCTGATCTTTTGGAACTGCCTTATACTGCTCAGGCATATTGGGAAATCGTTGATAATCAAATTTCTCGAAATCATGTAGAATAAATCCAGCGATCGCCAGTCTCCGCTCTCGTTCTTTTACAAAACGCTGCACTGTTGTATCAAGTTGTTCCAAACGTTGCTCAATTAAATTAGCTGGGAATAATCCATTCAGTAAATGAGTGTTAAGAGATTGATCTCCAGCATGATCTCGCCGAACTGGAGGTTCCCCCGTCTCTTCTCGTTTTTCATCAATCTTGTCAAAAAATTTTCCGCCTTTTGCAGTTACTCCTATACCAACTCGCAATAAGTTTGATAATACATACTCACTCAAGTCCTGCATAACGACATCATCAGGATTTTGAGCCTTAATTGCGTCTTTCAAGATTTTAAGGGGAATTAATTCAGGAGGTTGTGTTTCAATAGGACGACTTTTTTGTTCAAGTCCTTCTCCATAATCATCATCTGGCGACCATTCTTCGTCAACTTGATTAATTTCATTACCACTTATATACTCAGATTCATCAAACAGCGATAACTGCTGTATTTCCTGCTCAGATTTTTTATTTTTTCTTTTCATTGCTTTGTTTCTCCAAAAAGTAACCAAAACTTTTCATGAAAGCCACTACTAAATAGGGATGAGGAATGAATAACGCCTCAACCCTATTAGCTTTTAATTAGAAACGTTAATTAACTCTGAAAGAGTTGTTTCAACACTGCGGTGGGAATAGATCAAGTTCAAGTTGTTGGTACTCGCAGCATTGATAAATTTCCTCCATTGGCTGAACTGGATAGGTTTTTGTAGCAGACTCCTTACAGGTGTAGGGTCGCAAGTCAAACAGTTCCAGTTGTTTATACATGATTGAGACACTCCTTTAGTTTGGATAAAGGGTGGCTTCTTTTCCAGAAAAAGCAAGGAGTCGTCAGAAGGCCATAAATGGCGTCCAACCATCGCCGTCACTATATCCAGAGGATGATGCCAACCATATCGGGATGATAACACATCATTTATATATTTAGTAACGGAAGACCATGCAATTTCCATAGGTGGCATAGATTGTGTATACTTACAGTGGGAAGTTAATTTCAATATCGCTTGCCAAGCTGGGTTGAGCGATCTGTAATCCCTATCAGGGATTGAAATTTCCGCCACTATATGCAGAGGCTGATGCCTTCCTATAATCCCTATCAGGGATCGAAACGCTAACAAATCCATAATTCACCTCCATGACTTTTGAACCGATAGGCGAGGGTTTCTAACAGTAATGCAGACTGACCAAAAGCAACGGAATAGATGGCATTGCGATCATGTTGACCTGTTTCATCTAATTCATAAATTTGAAAGTGCATAGGAAGACGTAAACGTTTACGAACCTCAATCATTGGGATTGGCAAAACATAACTGACTAAGGGTTTTGTTCTCAGCCTTTTATTAATTTCGCTAATCCAACGGTTTTGAGGTTGCCATACTTGAATTCCTAATAAAACTTGAACTTTCCAAGCGTCTGCAATCGGTTGTAGATCTCCTGGGTAAGTCAATCGCCAATTTAAACGTTCTTCTCGATAATTATGCAATTTCATAAAAGCCAAACAGTATTCAAATCGACTTTTAGGTATCGGTTGCTTACGACGTTCTGCGGTTTGGTGAAGCGATCGCAAAAAAGCTTCTTTAGAGATTACTTCAATTTCTAAATTGCTGATAATTCCAGGTAAATCATAGGTTTTAAACCGATCAATTTCATGGGCTTCAGTTAAGTCATAAATACCACACTGAAGCGGACTTGATCCCCGAAAACTAGCTGCTTCATCCGCGATAGGATTTCCATCTCGACCAGAAAATTGTTGCCACTCACTTCGCCATCGTCTTAAGCAACCTGCAACTCTACCGAATTTTGTCTCAAAAACTTCTTCACACGCTGTTTTAAAGGCTTCTTGGCTTCCTGCATAACTTCGCTTAATGTAATCATTACCTAATCCATTTTTTCCACACAATATGACAGATTGAACCGCACCCCAACGAGAATAATATTTGCTAAAGTCATTAATCTTATAATATTTATCTTTCAAAATCTCGTTGAAATATTTTCTATCATAAGTTCCACCTATTTCTAACGGTGCTGATTGTTCTAAAAATAAACTACCGACTAGAAAATTGGGAGTTAGAGCATAAGCAGTGAAGTTAGTAAAGGCTATTTTTTTACCATCTTTTTCATAATCATCATGCCGTCCTAACCGTCCTAACCGTTGAATAAAGGTTCCGGTATCGGATGATTCAAAAATCAGAAAGTTAATTTTAAAGTCAACACCGACATCAATTGTGCTAGTACCTAAAACTAAATCAGTTGAAAGCGATCGCTCTTTTTGCCCCTTTCCTGATAAACCTGTATTTTCGCCAACTGTTAATCCATAGGGTTTAAGAAATTCAGTAAAAATTGGGGTTAATCGCTTGACAGCAGCAATGGAGTTGAGAATAATCGCTCCTTTACTCCCTGGATTATTTTGGAAATAATCTAAAATTAGTTGCTGATTGTCTTTTAACCAGTTTTCAGAAGCTTTTGTTGAAGGTTCTAATGAAATAAAATTCAGTTTAATTTCTCTGGATACTTTACGCCATTTTTGTGCCTCAAGTTCCTGACATTCTTTAATGGTACTTGGAAAAACATACTTATTTTGATCAATCGGATTAATTTCTACACACCGAAACCCAACTTTATTAAGGCGTGTGAGTAATTCTTGATTGGGGGTTGCTGAAAGAAATAAAAACTTTTTCTGTCGCTTCGTGTAACGAATTAATAACAAGGTATTGATCACACTGGCAATTTGAGGAGCATTAAAAACATGAAATTCATCAAAGATGAATAGATCAAAGTCTTCATCAATTCTTCCCCACAGCTTATCAGGGCTATCTTTGGGCATTAAATAAGCACCCCGATGTAAGTAGTGAAGAATATCTGGATTGCTCAGTAAAATTTCTCGTTGACTGGTATGTGTTTCGAGGACAGCACTTTTTCTCACACCTTCATTCTCAGCATAAAGTTCTAACTCTGCACCACTTAAACGACCAATGCGAGGTAGAGGAAAGGGGTTGAATTTTTCAACATAGCCTTGAATTTGTATTTCTTGATCACGAGCCAATTCATTTGTTGGATACTGCACCATTGCTGAACCGTTACCAAGAAGTACATCTAAACAAGCCGCCAATGTTTTACCATCCCCCGTCATGGCTGTATTGAAAACCACATCAATATTCGGATCACTCAACGCTTTAAAGGTTTCGGCTTGATGCCAAGCTAATGTCCAACCGGGCGGTAACGTCACCCCCTGCAACGGTTCTGACGCGGGACAGGAATAAACAGGCTTGAGTGTGATAGAGTAGGTATCCACAATTAAACTTTCCTGTTTGAGACTAGAATGTATTGACATCTACTACTATCACACACTCATCTATAAATTGCAAGTACATTTTGTAATTATTTTTGAAAATGCCCAGAAAAAAAGAAACCCTAACCCTGTCTGTCCCCCCTGGAACCAAAGAAAAGCTCGAAGACATCGCCCAACGCCTGGATATCAAATGGGGTGATAAACCCAGTGCATCGGGGTTAATTGGTGCGATCGCCCTTTCCCAACTCGAAGTCGGACAACCCTTTACCCTCGATGCCAATCAGGTCAAGGCATTAAAAAAAGCAACGGAAGTGTTAGTGGATTCGGGTTCTGTAGAGGAAGCTCAGATTTTATTATCCCTATTGGTCAACCGAGGCAACTTACAAGCTCCTTTGCGTCAGTCTCTCCTCCAAAAAGTCAGTCAACCCACTCAAGCATGGCGGATTTTAGTCGATCAGCAAATTGCCCGAAAACAGCCGTTTCACGTTGTTTATACCAACTCTCAAAAACAGCAAATGGAGTACACCGCCCGTTATGCTGAAATCTGCTTTTATGAGAAACGCTATTACTTACAAATATGGTGTGATGAAACCGAAGATAGCGAAGACGGGCCAGAACTCCATCACAATCGATGTTTGAGGTTAGACCGAATTAACGGAATTTTACCGATTGAGGGAGAATGGCGCGAATCGCTGGATTCTATAAAAGTGTACTTACACTTTAAAAAATGGTTAGTCAATGCCTATGAACCGAAACCGGACGATCTGGAAAACAAGGTTTTGGGTGAGGTGCGTCAGGTGGTGCGACGGGTTGTGAATCCGTTTTGGTTAATTCGGGAGGTGTTTCGCTATGGCCCAGATTGTGAAATTGTGGCACCGGATGCGGTACGACAACGATTTAAACAGGAAGTTACTAAACTTTATCAGCTATATCAAGATTAATCTCAATTCTGAGTGAAGGGTAAAATGGAGAATCAAAGATTATGGGTTAACATTACGAGGAGTTTCAAGAAGCTAGAACTCTAAGACACATCAGAATGATTTTCTATTCTTTACTCGGAACGTAAAACCTTCTCAAAGGGTTGGGGACGGCTGAGATAGTAACCTTGAGCGTAGTTAATACCCAGAGCTTTAACGCTTTGAAAAATCGCTTCAGTTTCTACATCTTCAGCAATGGTTTTTAATCCCATTTTTTGGGCTAAATAATGGATCATTTCAACAATGCTTCTATCTGTTAAATCATTCAGCATATTCCGAATAAAAATCCCCGGAATTTTGATATAATCTACAGGCAGATGTTTGAGATAAGATAAGGAAGATAATCCTCGACCAAAATCATCCAAAGTAAAGTAATATCCTAAACTTTGAAGATAGGTAATTAAATCAGAAGCAATTTCTAAATTAGATAAAGCAACTGTTTCATTGATTTCAAAACAAATCACTTCAGGAGAAATATCTAATTGTTTTAATTGTTGATGAATCCTACTAACAAAATCAACTTTATTGATACTGTGTCGCGATAAGTTAATCGCAAAAGAACTGTTATTGAGTAGGTCAGCCTCAATTTTAGCTAAGGATTCCAGAAGGTTCTCAACCAACCAACGATCCAGATCAGGTAGTAAATAATATCGTTCCGCCACCGGAAGAAAAACTGAGGGAGGAATCACCCGACCATTGGGATCAAATAATCGTACAGAAACTTCATAATATCGTCGAGAATCAGGTTCTGCTAAAGAAATAACATCCTGAAGATATAAAGCACAACGATTATCTGATATTGCATTTTCAATTAATTGAATCCATTCAACATCACTGGTTAATCGAACGAGTTTAGGATTATCTGGAGTAGGAGATGGATTCCGATGAGCTTTCCAATCGGAGGAAAACATGGTTAACTAAAACTCCAGTAATAGTAAAGATAGATGCAACAATCACGAACTCTATTGATGATAGTAACCCTTGAAGGTGAACGAGCGATGAAGGGTTGATGAGAAAAAATTCATGCAAATTCACTTAGTTTTTAGGGAACCTCAATTGAGCAATAGAGGCATCTTTTTATCTGGAGCTAAAGTTTCTCCCAACAGACTCTACTTAATAATTTTTTGGGACAGAACAATTCTTCCCATATCGATTTGCAGTGCGACACCTGTTGTGGATGCTGGTTTAGAGCTTAACCAGTTGACACCAAACTGTAAATGAAGAGCCAAGGTCACAAAAGCGGCTAACAATAATTTTTCTAACATGATTAACTCCCCCCTAAATCACTTTCTGATCGCACCCTATTCTCTACCTATATCTATAGTAATAAGACAACACATCCTGTCTGTATGATTCCGTACAATCTGTATTTATGATATAATTCACATAAAATTGGTGATTCAAATCACAACAGGTTTCCATTGACAATGGACAGTGGCTGTTAACTGCCTACAGCCAACACCATTCCCTAGATTCTGTTAACCGTTAACAGTTAACGGTAAAATAACTCCATAACAGGTTCCTTGATAGAGTGGGAGGGAAAAATGCTGGCGTATATCCTAGCGATCGCAGTGGGTTTAGGAAGTTTTGCCCTTTATATGGCGGCCTTCTTCTTTCCAGAAGTTCACCGCAAAAGTGATTTTGTCTGGAGTGGAGTCGGATTGTTTTATGCACTGGTGCTCTGGGCCTGTGCTGGACGAATTACAGGGGCCGTGCTTTTAGGCCAAGTGGCGAGTGTATCATTATTAGTTTGGTTTGGATGGGAAGCTCTGATGCTACGCCGAGCCGGAACCCCTGTAGCCCAACAAACCCCCATTCCGGCGGATGTTAAAGAACGACTCAACAGCTTTTTAAGTCCTCAACCTCCGGTGATTTCACCTCAATCTAAACCCCCGGTCAATATTGTTAATCCTCCTCAACCTGCATCTAAAATTAATCCTGTTATTCCTGAACCCCCTGTAGAAACCCGAGGGGAACCCAAACCTGAACCAGAAATCATTGCAACCGCTCCTGATGTCGCAGCAGTTCAGGATGATATCGTTGTAGAGGAACCCCCGATTTCTGCTGTCACTCCCGAAGCAGAAGTTTCTGTTGAGGAAATCGCAGTTCCCCCCAGTGTTGAACCAACTCCCTCCCCGGTAGAAACACCTCAGAAAACAAAGGAAAAAACCCCGATTTCTTCAGGAAAAACGCCGTCAAAAACCGTTGCTAAACCCCAGAAATCTATCCCAGAAATTGCTGGAATGGTATCGGGTTGGGTTGGTAACTTAACAGGATTATTCAATAAAAAACGCAAAGTCAAAACCCCGAAACCGACAACTACAGCTAAATCTTCTAAACCTGATTCTGCGCCCTCGACTTCAACGGTTGTGGAATCAACGCCATCGAGTCAGGCTGATTCTGTAGCCTCAGAATTTGCAGAATTTGAAGATATAGAAACAACGGTTTCTTCAACCCCTAATGTTGCAGAAGTTGTTGGAATTGAAACCGAACCCTCAACAGAACCAGAAGCGACGGAAACCGTTGAGAAACCCACACCTTCACCCTTTGAACAAATTTCGACACCCCAGGTGGAAGTTGTAGTTGAAATTACCGCAGAACAGGTGAATCTTATTATTGAAGACACCCAGGAATCTGTGGTTGTCGATGTCGCAGACTCAGAAACCGTTGAGGAAATTATTATAGTGTCCGAACCTGAAACGTCCGCCGAAGTCACTGAAGCTGAGGAAACCACCCCTCCGGCTTTGGTTCGTCCCCATCCTCCCAACCCAGATTTAAAAGCCGCAGCCCAAAAACCAACGGACTCTAATTCTCCTTCTGAATCAAAACCGGAATAATGGCAAATTGGCTTTGTGTAAAACAATGTGGGGCGTGCTGTCATCTCGACCCTGGCGAACGTCCTGACTTAGAAAAGTATTTAACCCCAGAGAACTTACAACTGTATTTAAGTTTAGTCGGGGAAGATGGATGGTGCATTCATTTTGATGCGGAAGCCAGAGAATGCAAAATCTATGATCAACGCCCTCGATTTTGTCGGGTACAACCGGATGTTTTTCAAGAATTATATGGCATCGAACCGGAAGAGTTAAACGATTTTGCCATTGATTGTTGTCAACAACAAATTGAAGGGGTGTATGGGGATTCTTCCCCGGAAATGGAGCGTTTTAATCAAGCAGTTGAGTGCTAACCCGAAAAGCGTTCCTCGTTTGTCTATTGCGGGATTGGGGAAAATATGAAAAGATTATGATATAGTCTTGCTCAATACCCCGACCCTCAACCTATGAGTTCATCCCCTATCCTTGTTAACGTTCAGGAAGACCGACTGACTACATCCGCTAGTTCTGCCAAAAAGACCAATCCCTTTCAAAATTTAGTCAGTCCCAAGACTTGGAAAATTTTTGTTTCCACTTTTATTACTATTTTTTTAGCAGAAATTGGAGATAAAACCCAACTCACGACTTTATTAATGACGGCAGAATCTCATGCGCCTTGGATTGTTTTTGCAGGTGCAGGAAGTGCCTTAGTATTAACCAGTTTATTAGGGGTTTTACTGGGTCAATGGTTAGCTACACGCATCTCTCCCCGAACCTTGGAACGGGCAGCCGGAAGCAGTTTATTATTGATTTCTGCATTATTAATTTGGGAAGTTTTACACTCATAAAATTAGAATAAATCTATGGATTTTCAATTATTAGGATTGAGTTTTATCACGGTTTTTTTATCAGAATTAGGGGATAAAAGTCAAGTAGCAGCGATCGCTTTAAGTGGAAGTACAAAATCCCCCCGTCCGATCTTTTTGGGTACAGCCGCAGCCCTATTATTAGCAAGTTTTTTAGGAGTCATGGTGGGACAAGGGGTTGCAGAAGTTTTACCGACCCATCTTGTTAAAATTGCTGCTGCTATTGGGTTTGGAGTTTTAGGAATTCGGTTACTCTGGTTTAATCAAGGGGAACATTCAGAAACCGATTTTTCAGAGTAGCATCGCCAACATTAATCAGTCTGATTTAAGAGATACAAATTCATGTATCTCTATTTTTTGATTGGCTTTCAATTCTTCTTAAAAATTTATCCTGAATTCTAGGAAATAAAAGTGCAAAATTAAGATAACTAACCGATTTATCAGTCGCACTTCGGATGTTCTGGATATGTTTAAAAAAATTATTAATTTTGTCAGTAATGTAATTTGGCCTGTTGCTGAACCCCTCATTTTCACATTTTTTCCCCAATATGAACCTTTATTTAACACTATTCTGCCCATTGCAGAACCTTGGGTTCAGAAATTATTAGAACAAAACCCTCAAATTACTCTGAATACAGCCCCAACTTTGGAAGTTAAACCCAGTCAAATTCTAACCGATATTAATATTTTAAGCAGTTATAAAACCCTAACTCAATTATCAGGACAATCCTCACAATTATTTATATTAACAGATGATATTGACGTTCTAGCACCCCCCAACACGTTTAATTTCCCACAACAACCCAGTGGCTTGATTTTACCAGAATGGACAATCAATAATCCAGGCGGAATATTAGCCTTAGCAGGAGATGATATTTTAGTCGGTTCTAATCAAACCGATGTCATGAATGGAAACACAGGAAATGATCAATTATCCGGTGCAGAAGGCATTGATTTACTTCGAGGCGGTCAGGGAAATGATACCCTCAAAGGTGATAGTGGAAATGATATTATTAATGGGAATCGTGAAGATGATTTCTTAATGGGAGGGGATGGAGAAGATTTATTAAGAGGAGGAAAAGGAAAAGATAGTTTAGATGGAGGTGGGGGACGAGATATTTTAATCGGAGATTTAGACTTTGATATTTTAACTGGGGGTACGGATGCTGATATATTTATTTTAGGTGCAAACCCCGCAGAAGTTCCTCTAAACCCCACTCAAGCCGATTTAATTACTGATTTTAATGCCGTAGAAGGCGATAAAATTTTGATTGTTGCTAATCTAACCTCCGAAGAACTTACCTTGGAAACTTTTGATCAAACTGCCAATTTCCTACTCGCCACTGGAACATCCCAAGGAATTATTATTCGTCAAACAACAACGGGAAATATTTTCGGTGTTGTCGCTAATACCACCGATATTAATAGTGTTAAAAATAGTATTAATATTGTTGATATTAGTGATAATTTGTTAGGAATTGGCTAAAAAAAACAATTTCTTCTAAACGTGTAGAATAGCCCCCGGACTAACTTTAGCGTTGCATCCTCAGAGAAGTTGTTAAATTTTTCTCTCACCCCTATCAACAGCGAGGCAAATTTCAGGTACAATCAATCAGGATAGCTGAGGATGAATCATGAACTGGATGCGCTACATTGCTGTTGCTTTAATTAATGCTTTCGGTGTAGTCGTTGGAATTATTTTAGTTCCCGCCCCTCCAACTTTCGCTCAGTCCGCACCAACGGATTTGGATTTAGAGTATCACATTAACGATTCAGGACTGCAATTGCAAGGGTTTGAAACCGATACTCGCAAAAATCCTAATTTTGAAACCATCGAAATTACACCGAAATCCTTAGCTGAATTATATCAACTGCGCGAGCGCATTCAAGCGGAATTAAAGAAAATCTCAAATCCTCCCGATATTAATAGTAATTTAGAAGCTTGGGAATATCAACTGCAACTCAAACAATATGAAACCTTAGTTAAAGCAAATCGTCAAGTTGAAACCCAAATTAAATTTGAAGAAACAACCCTAGAAACTTGGAATCAAGCGATTAAAATCGCTACGGAAGCGGCAACCTTTGGTAAACAACCCGAAACCCATACGGTTAAAGATTGGGAAACAGCACAACAATTATGGGTTCAAGCCATTGATACTTTAAGAAAAATTCCCAGAGAATCTTTTTTAAGTGCTAAAGCTATTGATAAAATTGTAGAATATCAAGGGTATTTAGCGATCGCTACTTATCAACGAGCGTTAGCCCAACAATCCCAAAAAGAACAACCTGAAAAACCGCAAACGATTTCCCCCATTTCCACCGCTAATCCTCAATTTCCAGGGTTTAAACTGTATGGAGATACAAACCGAGATGGTGTTGTTAATGAAGTCGATGAACAACGCCCAGAACAATGGTCTTTATCCGTTGGGCCGTTAGTCTTATTTAATAATGATGATGATGATCGTGATGGCTTACCCGACTGGCGAGAAAAAGGGGTGAATGGGGCTGAAGATGAAAAGGATTTAGCTATAGTTCATTTTAAAGTCTCTCAAGATTATAACGGTTCAGAATTATTGATGAGTGTTGATGAAGCAGCAAGACCTTATATTAATTTATTCCAAAAAACCTCAACCGGATGGAAAGCCGTTGATTTATCCGGTACAACCCCTTTAGAATTTAGTTCAGATATTATTTTAGGGGTAGAAGCGAAACAATTTGCCAATCAAAATTGGTCAGGTTTAATTAATTTAAAAGCCACCGCCCGTAAACAGGGAATTATCATGGCGACAGATACCATTTCAATGGGTGTAGCCCCTTGGATTATGTCTCCCAATACTGCACCGGTTTCTGAAGTTCATATTAGCGATCGCGGTGACAATCAAGCCATTGTTCAAGAGGTAAAAACAATCGTTGAAAAAACCGGAGCTAATGTTAAAGTGACACCAGGGGCAACCTTATGGATGAAAGGAACTCAAGAAATTGGTTATGTTCAATTTCCGAATACTGAAGGTTTAAAGGAATATCCCGTTGTTTTAAAAGGAAACCGGAGTACAGAAAGTGATGATTATGCTCAATCTTTAATGAATCAAAATTTTGGCTGGTTTGAAGTCGGTAAACCCCGCCAATTAGATGTATTTAATCAATGGGCAGATTGGTATAATAATTTAGCCGTCACTCCCGCTTTACCGAAATATCCATTAGGCAGAATTTATTATGGTACAGCCGATAATGTTAGTTTAAATCCCGAAGTTCTTGAATTTTTAAAAGCCCAAAAAATTCAAGGTGATCCCGTTGCGATTGATACCTCTTGGTTAATGGTGCGTCATGTCGATGAAATTATTAATTTTATTCCCAGTCCCTCCGGTGAACCTTTAATGTTAATTGCCAGTCCAGGGGAAGGCATTAAACTCCTCAAAGACCTGGAAAAACAAGGCTATGAAGGAGCCGCAATTAATCGAGAATTAAGCACTCAAACCACTGTCAGGGCAGCTTTAAATAATCAATTATTGATGCAACATAATCAGAATTTACAAAAGCAAAAAATCGATCCTCTAATTAATCAACTCAAAAAAGAATTTAATCTGAGAACTGATCAAATTATTGAAATTCCGGCAATCTTTAGTTATAGTGGGTATGCGTGGTGGCCGAATTTAATTAATTGTGTTTATGTGAATGGTGAATTATTAGTTTCTAATCCCAAAGGGCCCTTAATTGATGGGCGAGACTATACCCAAGAATATTTTAAACGCCGGGTTGCCGTAGCTGGAATTAATGTTGATTTCCTAGAGGATGATTACTATCAAGAATTACAAGGTAATATTTACAGTGCCACAAATACCACTCGTCTCGGAAATGAACAACCCTTCTGGCAAGATATATCTACCCCATAATCATTAAATTTTAGACTCAAAATAGCCCTACCTTGCTTCCCATGCTCTTTTTTCCTACCCCAACTGTCCCACCTCACCCCCCTGTTCTTGCCCTATACCCATTCCCTGCTAATATAGCTACATCAGTTTCTCACCGTTGGGGAAGTGGCCCGTGCGTATTCCACTCGATTATTACCGAATATTAGGCTTACCGATTCAAGCAACTCCTGAACAACTTAAGCAAGCGCACCGTGATCGCACTTTGCAACTTCCTAGACGGGAGTATTCTGATCAGGCGATCACCGCACGCAAGCAATTGATTGATGAGGCGTATGCAGTTCTATCGGATGCCGATCAACGTCAAGCTTATGATATGGGGTTTTTAGCCAAAACCTACGAACCCGAATCAGAAGTTAAAACTCCCACTTTTGGCAAACGTGTCGCCAGCCAAGGGACGGCGTTAGAACCCGTCATCGACTCTCACACACCGAGTATTGAGATCGAGGATAAACAATTTGTGGGGGCTTTATTACTGCTCCATGAATTAGGGGAATATGAATTAGTGGTGAAATTATGTCACCCCTATCTTAGTAATGGCAGTATTGGCCTCAAAGATGGTCGTTTTGGTGATCCGGCTCTGATTGTTCCTGATATTATATTGACCGTTACCTCAGCCTATTTAGAATTGGGTCGGGAGCAATGGCAACAAGGACAATATGAAAATGCGGCTTCTTCCTTAGAGGCTGGACAAAATCTATTACTACGAGAAAGCTTGTTTGCCAGTTTGAGAGGTGAAATGCAAACGGATCTCTACAAACTCCGTCCCTACCGGATTTTAGAATTACTCCAACTACCCTTAGAAAAAGCCACAGAACGTCGCAAAGGATTGCAACTCCTGCGGGAAATGCTTCACGAAAGAGGTGGCATTGATGGTCAAGGGGAGGATCAATCCGGGTTAGGGGTCGAAGACTTCCTGCGGTTTGTGCAGCAACTCCGTCGCTACATGACCACCACTGAACAACAAGGGTTGTTTGAAGCCGAAGCTCGTCGCCCCTCTGCCGTTGCCACCTATTTAGCGGTTTATGCCTTAATTGCCCAAGGCTTTGCTGAAGCTCAACCCGCCTTGATTCGCAAAGCCAAATTAATGCTGATGCAGTTAGGACGGCGGCAAGATGTGCATTTAGAAAAAGCCGTTTGTGCTTTATTGTTGGGGCAAACGGAAGAAGCTAGTCGTTCTTTGGAATTAAGTCAGGAACGGGAACCTATTGCCTTTATCCGAGAAAATTCCCAGAATTCCCCTGATTTGTTACCGGGATTATGTCTCTACGCGGAAAGTTGGTTACAAGATGAGGTCTTTCCGCATTTTCGGGATTTGCTGGATAAGTCGGTTTCTTTAAAAGATTATTTTGCTGATCCTCATGTCCAAGCTTATCTCGAAGCCCTACCAAATGAAACGGGCAGCCCTTCCAATGAGTGGGTTGTGGTTCAGCCTCGTCGTCCTGGTACACCCTCAACTTCCGCCTCCAAGTCCACAACGTCAAAATCCAGCCCAACCCCCACAAATATTCAACTGACCAACACGTCCCTAGAGTCTCCCCTGACAACGGGATCTCCTGTGAATTCGGAAATGTCAGGAGTTCAGGTTAACGAATCCATTGCCCCCCTCTTGTCCGCCCCTCCCCCTCCGAGTATTCGGACTTCCGTTGAAACAAGTTCTGCCTCAACGTCGTTACAGGGAAGTCGTAAACCTGAATCTTCCCGTCGCAGTTCTTCCACATCCAAGGAAACTCCGCCTTCTACGGTTCCTGAACCTACATCATCGGGGACTACCCCGCCCACCCCAACACCAACCACTGCACCTCCCCCAGCGAATAGCAGTAGCCTCCGTCGTATTCAACGGAAAAATGATGCGAGTAAATGGCGTCGGTTGTTAATTCTGGGTGTAGGGGGATTGCTGGGGCTTTGGTTACTGTGGTTTTTACTCTCCCTCGTTTTTGGAGCCTTAGCAGATGTTTTGGGCTGGTCTGGGCCGAAATTGAAAGGGGAACAAGCAATGGTGCAGTTAAACCAACCTCCCTTACCCATTCCCGAACCCAAACCCGTAACCGCAGAACCCGAAAAAATTACCCCGGAAGTGGCTGAAGCCAAACTTAACCAATGGTTGTCGGTGAAATCGGCGGCTATGGGGCCTGAACATCAAGTCGAAGGATTGCGACAAATTTTAGTTGATCCAGCCCTAGCTCGTTGGGTGGGGATGACAGAAACAATGAAACAAGACGGTTCCCATCGCACCTACAAACATAGTGTGAAAGTTACTGAAGTGCAGATGGATCAAGCCAATCCGAATCAAGCTGTTGCTTATGCGGATGTTGATGAGCAGGCTCAATTTTACAGCCAAGGTCAACTCCAAAATACTGAAAATGCTTCTTTGCAAATTCAATATCGCTTTATTCGCAAGGATGGCGAATGGCGAATTGAAGATTGGCAAGTAATCCGCTAATTTATTTCCGATCCCGGTTTCCCTCTTTGATCCCAAAGAGGATTTTTTTTCCTCAAAATGTCAGGGTTTCATGACATAATGATCCCCAAAACCATTAAAACTGTGTATATTTACTCATCAATACCTCTAGTTACCCCTTGACCAAATTCAATATTTTCTGCAACATGGTCAGTAATCAAGCGATCCCCATGATCCCGAAGAATTTCTACAGAGTTATCCATCTGCTGTTTAAACCAATGGAGATCACCCTTTTATGCCAAAGGAACGTCCACCTTTAGAAGATATGACCCTCCGGCAACTCCGCAAGGTCGCAAGTGAATATGGCATTTCTCGCTATAGCCGAATGCGTAAATCTCAGCTTTTAGAAGCTATTCAAGAAATCGAAAGTCAAAAGTTTGGAACCCCTAATCCATCACGCGCATTGGAGGCACAAGAAGAAGTGGAAGTCGCAAAGTTTTCCGTCGTCAGTCAAAACTATCAGATCGATGATTCCTTATCCTCAGTAGATGAGGGGTTAGTGGATTTACCGATTGGATATGGTGACAGCCAAATCGTCATGATGCCCAGAGATCCTGAATGGGCCTATGCCTACTGGGATGTCTCTAACGAACACAAAGAAATGTTTCGGCGTCAAGGTGGACAACAACTCGCTCTACGGATCTATGATGTTACCGATATTGAGTTAGAGTCTCAAAGTCCCCACAGTATTCAAGAATATCCCTGTGATGAATTAGCACGGGAATGGTATTTACCAGTTCCTGTCAGTGACCGCGACTATGTAGTTGAAATTGGTTATCGCTGTGTTGATGGCCGTTGGTTAGGATTAGCGCGTTCTGCTGCAACTCGTATTCCTCCGGTTTATCCCGCAGAATGGATTGACGATCAATTTATTACCGTTTCTTGGGACGAAGAATTACAAGGGAAAACCTTTTATGAATTCCCTGTCCCCAGCAAAACCTATGTTCTGGCTGGGGTTCACGACGATTTATTTGGGTTATCCAGGGAAGCAGAAGCCAAACGCATTGCCGGTTCTCTGTTTGGTTCCATGCACCAAGTCGTCAAACCCCAAGAGACTGTGAGTTCCTTCATCTTCCCTTCGGGTGTGGGAATGTGGGCTTCTGGAGTGGGTGAAACCCTGTCCGGTGTCGGAATGTCCGGTGTTGGACAAATGATGTCCGGTGCGGGTATTGGGCAAATTATGTCCGGTATCGGAATGTCGGGCGCAGGTTTGGGTTATACCCAGTCCGGCGGAGGTTACACCACTTCCGGTGTCGGGATGTCCGGCGCAGGTTTAGGTATTGGTCAAACCCTGTCTGGTATCGGGATGTCGGGCGCAGGTTTGGGTTATACCCAGTCCGGCGTAGGTTATACCCAATCAGGTATTGGACAAATTATGTCCGGTGTCGGTATCGGTCAAACTATGTCTGGTATCGGAATGTCCGGGGTCGGTTTAGGTTATACCCAGTCCGGTGTGGGCTATACTCAATCCGGTGTGGGCTATACTCAATCCGGTGTGGGCTATACTCAATCCGGTGTGGGTTACACTCAATCCGGTGTCGGTTACACTCAATCCGGTGTGGGCTATACTCAATCCGGTGTGGGCTATACTCAGTCTGGTGTGGGTTATACCCAGTCTGGTGTGGGCTATACTCAATCCGGTGTCGGTTACACTCAATCTGGTGTGGGTTATACCCAGTCTGGTGTGGGCTATACCCAGTCTGGTGTGGGCTATACTCAATCTGGTGTCGGTTACACTCAATCTGGTGTCGGTTACACTCAATCTGGCGTAGGTTACACTCAATCTGGTGTAGGTTACACTCAATCCGGTGTAGGTTACACTCAATCTGGTGTAGGTTACACTCAATCCGGTGTAGGACAAACCATGTCTGGTGCTGGAATGAGTATGTCCGGTGCGGGATTAGGCTATACCATGTCCGGTATGGGAATGTCCGGTATTGGGATGGGTTCTTCAATGCCACCGATACGTCCTCGCGAGTTCTGGTTAGTCGCTGATGCTGAACTGATTATTTATGGTGCGACCGAACCCGATGCAAACTTAACCATTGGCGGACGCCCCATCAAACTTAACCCCGATGGTACATTCCGGTTACAAATGTCCTTCCAAGACGGTTTACTCGATTTCCCCATTTTCGCCGTTGCTGCGGATGGAGAGCAAACCCGTTCTGTTCACCTCAAGTTTGTGCGTGAAACCCCTGAACGTCGCACTAACACGAAAGAAGAAGCAATACCTGAATGGCTGCACTAATTTCAAATCAAAATGTTAACAACTTAATGCTTTAAAATGATCAACCCCTCACTGCTTTTTGAGGGGTTTTTCAATAACGAATCATCGTTGAATGAATCGAATTAAGAGAATCAAGCATTTGATTGAGTTCAATCCCTAAAATTGTATAATCTTTTAAAATTTGACGGGTAGGGGTATAGTTTTGCTCTCGTGCAAACTCTTGTAGGCGAGTTGCTTGTAAGGCGTGTAAATGGTTTTGTATCGCTTGGATAGAAGGTTCAAAATTGGGTAAGGCTGGCGGTAAAGTTCCGGTTAAAATGGCATTAACTAATTGATCAAAAAATTGATTCACTTGTTCAACAAAAGTGGCTAATTCAGGATGGGGTTCAGTCCCTGTAAAATGTTCTAATTGTGCTAATAAAACACTGACAGAGCGGCTAAACCGATGCAAATAAATTAATAAGGTCATTTTCGGTTCGATTTCCGCAGTGGAGGTATTGGGATCACTACTTAACTGCTGTAATGCCGCTTGAGCATTAAAATAAGCTAAACGGGTTTTTTGTCGTTGTTTGGTTATTCGGTTTAAATCATCGGGTGCGGTTCCTAAATAAACTGATAAAACCGTATTAAAATAATCATTGGAGGCTGTAATTGCCTTAATTAATTTAGCGGATAGCTGTTCTTTTTCCTGGGATCTAAACAACACAAATGCACCGACAAATGCTAACGCAGCACCTACACAAGTCCAGAGAAAACGAACCATTGCTACTTGCCAATTTCCCCCATCTTTACTCATTTCTAATCCAATGGCAAAAATAGAAATAAAAAATACAGCTAAACCATAATGAAAGGGAACTAAAGAAAATCCCAAAATAATAGAACCCAAATTAATACTTTCTAAAATTAATGGATTGGGAATACTTATCCAAAGAATAGGCGTAATGATTGAGCCTAAAATTGTTCCAAACATTCGATGGAAAAATCGTTGAAACGTTCCACCAAAATTAGGTTGTAGGACGACTAAAATTGTGATTGTTAACCAATTTCCCTGGGGAAGTTCAGCTAGACTATAAATAGCAACCCCAATGGTTGTCATAATTCCTAACCGTAACCCATGACGAAAAAAGCTAGAATCTAAGGTAAAGTTATCTCGCAAGGGTTCTAACCCAGAAATAATTTTAAATGGGGATAAAGTTTCCGTTTCTGCGGATAATATTTTGGCTTTTTGGGGGTGATTAATCGATTGATTTTTTCTAATTTGAGTGAGGGTCTTAGCTGTACAATCTAATTGACGAATAATCGTTTCTAAGGTTGAAACAATTCGTTCTATAACTACTAAAGCCGGATAATCTTCAACCTGATTGCCAATCGTTTGTTGTTGTAGTTGTTTTTGTTGTGCGATCGCCATTACAATACGTTTTAAATTAGAACTATCAACAGAAACCGATTGATTCCATAAAAGTTTAATTAAATTTTGACAAAATAAAGCTATTTTCTCCAAAGCATCATCAACTAAAAGACCAACGGTGATAAATTGGGGATCATGTTGATGAAGTTGGACTAATTCAGTTAAGGTGACAATGGATGTAATTAAATGATCAGCATCCTGAACTAAAATAATAACCGCTTCCCCTAATGGCGTATTTCCTAACCTTAATTTACGGTTTAATGCCCAGGATTGACGCGCATTTTGTAAAGTTTCTCGAAGTTGACTCACCCGTTTTAATTCTTCTGTCGGAGAACAATTTTTACCCGGATTAATATAATCTGCAATAGCTTGATAACATTGACTAATAGATTTTTTTAAGGGGAGATAGGGATTTAACGGCCAAATTCCTAAACATAATATCATTGTCCATCCTCCCGCCATCAGACAAATTATCGCTCTTTCACTGGCAGTTTCCCAACCTCCAGCAGGTAAATATAAGGTTACTAAAGTAAATAACCCAATCACAATTCCCGACAAAACTCCAGGATGTCCAAATAAAGCAATATACCCGGCAAAAAATAAGCTAAAAAATGTTAATATTAATTTTAAAAATAGGATATTTGAAACTAAGGTTGCTAACGTAACTAATCCCGTAGAAATTATAATCGTAAATAGTAGAGAAATTGCCCGGGTTGAATAAAATCCCCCCGCATCACTCAGAAGAAAAAATAAGCTATCAATTCCGACCGCAAAACCGACATCAGGATGACCTGTTAATTGTCCAACGGCGAGGGAAACCGATAATGCAATAGTTAATCTTAATCCCCTTGCTAATTTAAGATTACCACTAGGTTTGAGAAGAAAACGAAATTGTTTGTCAGCCAGAATTTCAGTCATAAAAAAATGTTATAAAAATTGACTCATTAACGTACATTCCCAAACTAATCGCGGTTGAACATAATTTAATAAATATTTTCGAGCTTTTTCTAACTGTTTTAAAAATTGATCATCAATAATTCCCTTTTTTTGTTGGTTTTGCCAATCACAATGTTGTAAATAATCCACTAACCACAATTGTCCTTCACTATCCAAGGTTTGACTAATTTCTTTAGCCAACTCTAAAGCTGCTCTTAAATTAGAGGGGGGTTTTTTAACTTTATTTAAAAATTCTTCTGGAATAGTTTGTAATTGTTGCCAATGAGAAATCGCTTGTCCGGGACTTCCTTGCGCCATTGCTAAAATTTCAGGATGGGACAAAATATCGGTTAAGTTTTGTTGTTTTAAAACCTGCTTCATGCCTTCATCTGTTAACCGATAAAACGGGATTTTTGCACACCGAGATACTAATGTTGGTAATAACGAATCAATTCCCGGTGCAATTAAAACAATCGTTGCTTTCCCAGGTTCTTCTAACGTTTTTAATAATCCATTGGCGGCGGATTCTGCCATCGATTCTGCGTGTTCAACTACTACTATTAATCGAGATGCTTCTAAAGGAGGACGACTTAAAAATTGACTAATTTCTCGAATTTGTTCAATGCGAATTTGAGGTGGTGCTTTCCGTTTCACTCCCGCTTCTGCGGCTTCTTTTGCAGACAGACGTTTTCCCTGATGTAAATAAGTGGGTTCTACCCAAAGAATATCCGGGTGATTTCTTTGTTGAATTCGAGAACGAATTTGTTTTTCATCAAGTTTTTGATCAGGATTTTGACAAAATAAAAATTCAATAAAACAGTTCGCTGCTAACGTTCGACCAATACCATCCACCCCCGCAAATAAATAAGCGGGAGCAATACGATTTTGGGCTACTACTTGTGTTAACAACTCAATAGCAGGTTGTTGTTCAATTAACCGAGCAAAAAAAGTATTCATTTGGTATTAATTAAGCCCTGAATCCCCATTCTATTAATTTTTGACTTAAAATCCATTGAATTTTTTCGGTCACTTCGTCAACCTTTAGAGTTCCATCAATGGTTATAATGCGCTCTGGATAAGTTTCAGCTAATCGTTGAAATCCCTGCTTTACACGCTGATGAAATTCCAGAGTTGCTTGTTCCATACGATCCATTTTGCCTCTAGCGCGAGTTCTGGCAAGTCCTAGTTCCACATCCACATCTAACCATAACGTTAAATCACTCTCTAAACCTTGGGTGGCAATTTGATTTAATTGTTCAATTAAACTCAAATCTAAACCTCGACCATAGCCTTGATAAGCAATAGTTGAGTCTGTGTAGCGATCGCATAAAATAATCGTTCCCTGATATAATAACGGTTTAAGAAACCCCTCAACGTGTTGAGCGCGATCGGCAGCATACATCAACAATTCTGCCCGATCTTGAATCGGTTCTTCCCCCTGATATTCTAATAATAAACGTCTCAACTCTTGGCCTAAGACAGTTCCCCCCGGTTCGCGGGTCATGACCACAGGTGCATCCGTCACGGTTTGCAACCAAAGCTGAATCCTCTGCATTTGAGTTGTTTTTCCGCCCCCTTCAACCCCTTCAAAAACAATTAATTTTCCCCGCATCGGCTGACAGCCTCCCCCTGAAATCAATAATGATCGTCCGATATTTCAAACCTTCTCTAAATATGATAAGGTCTATTCCAGACCATGATGTTGAAATGGTTTAATCACTGAGGTTAAATTTACCCTCAATTTTTTAGACTCAAAATTGCCTGTTGCACCTCTGGAGTTCTCTATGGCCCGCTACACTGGATTTTTTATTGTTAATGTCGGGATTGAAGATCTACGACCGATGATGATTGATATCCTAGAATCTTGTAATCTGGAGATCACTTATCAAACCCCAAGCTCAATTATTGCACGGGAAGCTTTAGGGCAAGTCACCGTACAAGAATTAGTTATTGCTGAGGTGGTGTTTGATACGGCAACTTCGACGGTTAATGAAACCAAAATGACCGTTTATATTAAAAATGAAGCTTTAGCATTACAAAGTACCAATCATTGTCGCGGAATCTTTGAACAAGTGAGTCAATTAATTATTGATAACCGTCACTGGGTTTTGTTAGAAAGTATTGCCTTATAAGAAGAAGAGACGCGCCTTTGCACGTCTCTAAATTTTACTGAACTTTAAGCAAATACTTTCCTTTTCCTTTGCTATCATAGGCATTAACAATCACCCGATAGGTTCCTGTTTTCGGTAACGTAACTGTAATTTGAGAATTGGAATTATTTTGATTAATATCATCATGTTCTTGCAGTAATTGATTGTCTGGGGTATAAACCGCTAGATAAGTATCAAACTCAGAACTTTCTAAAGAAATCGTAACTTGTTGACCTTGTTGTCCTTCAAAGGTGTATTCATCATACAAACTTTTATCCGAAGGTAAAACCTTATCTCCTTCCTGCAATTCCCCTTGCTTATCTAACAATATTGGATTAGGAGTCGGTGTCGGAGGTGTTTCAGTAGGAGACGGTTGAGGAGTTGGGGTTGGGTTGGGTGCAGGTGTTTCTTCAACCTCCGGTACAGGACTCGGACTTACTGAAGGCTGGGGAGTCGGTGTTTCCTGAGCTAAAACGTTTTCAGGTATTAACCCTCTCCAGGGTTCAATTTTAGAAATATTCAGAACATTCAACAATGGTGTTTGAAGGAAAACCAATACACCCATTGTTGTTGTCCAAATTAACATTTTTTGCATAAAAAACCTCAGCGTAGCGGGGAACAGAACCAGATTTCACCTCAGCATTAGTCTATGTCAATCCCCCCTATTTGGGTGATGACTTGAGATAGAATCATGCAGGAGTTAACGAACCGTTAATAAATATTGACCTCGACCCGTTTTATCATAAGCATTGACAACTACACGATACCGACCCGTTGCAGGTAATGTAACTCGAATGGATGAGTTTTTCTCTGACCGACTCGCATCATCATTTTCAGCAATTAAGTTTCCCTGGGGGTCAAATAATGCTAAATAGGGATCAAAATCCCGACTTTCCAAACGAATCAAAATAGACTGACCTTGCTGTCCATCAAAGGTATATTCGTCATACAAACTGCCATCGGATGATAATACCGAGTCTTTATTTTCTAATTCTCCTTCTTGATTTAAAATCAGACCTTTTGTAGGATCATTGGGTGAAAATGCAGTTGCTTTCAACTTTAAACGATAAGAACCCGATTCTCCCGCTTCGTAGGAATTGACTAATAAAATATAAGTCCCATCCGTCGGTAAAGTGATACTAATTTTGGCATTTTTCTCTCCCCCACTATCATCATCTTGAGCTAATTCACTTCCATCTTCACTTAACAAAATTAAATAGGAATCAACCTCCTTACTATTCATTTCAATAGTGACTTGTTGACCCGCTTTTCCCGTAAAAGCATAAACATGATAAAAACTATTATCAACGGGTAAAACTTTATCTCCTTGTTTCAAGGTATCTGTAACTTCCGGGCCGTTTAATTCAATTTGTTTAGCATTTTGAGTTTCAAAAGCCGGAGTTTCTGGTGGAGCGGTGCGAGGTGCCCGTCCCTCTCGAACAGCTTGCAAAAATGGGGGGACTTTATCAACGGAAATCGCAAAACCAATGCCAATATTACCCCCCCCTTGACCCCGTGTAAAAATCGCTGTATTCACCCCAATTAATTCCCCAGCACTGTTGAGTAAGGGGCCACCCGAATTACCGGGATTAATGGCGGCATCGGTTTGAATTAAATTCCGCTCTTTATCCAGGCGGCTAACAATTCCCACCGTTAAGGTGTTTTGGAATTGACCAAAGGGGTTACCAATAGCAAAGGCCCGTTGACCGACTTTCACCGAATTCGGACTAGCGATAGGAATAGTCGGTAAATTGCTCCCATTGCGAATTTTCACAACCGCTAAATCAAGTCCATCTTCTCCAAAAGCTATGACATCCGCTTCTAACTTACGGCCATCGGCTAAGGTAACGGTGACAGTTCCGCCACTAGAGACAACATGGGCATTCGTTAACACTAAACCATCGGGACTAATAATCGTTCCACTGCCATTGGTTTTTTCCGTATCGATGGAAACGACAGCCGGACTAGCCTTTTCATACACATGAATATTGGTTTCTTCTTCCGTTGCATCTTGAGCCAAAATAAGGCGGGAATCACCTGAATTGGAGATAAAATCGGCAGAGGGAACTGAGGATTGAGGTAAAATCGAAATTGTTTTTGATAAACTGGCGTTGGCAACCGGGACATAAATCAAGGCTCCAACAGAGAACAGTCCAAATGTTGCAAATCTCAAAAATAAGGAATTCATAGGTCTTTGTTTCTGGCTGGCTATCCCACCTTAAGTATACTTTGTTTAAAATGTATCTTGCTTCTCTAAGAGAAACCCGGGTTTCCATCTGTATCCGATGACCCGTTCATCAAAAGATGAACCCCATACCAACCATAACAGTCCCTTTAATCAATATTCCGCTTATTTGGAATTAAAACGCTCGACTTCTTGTTCAAATATTTCTTTAAAAATTTGAATGGCTTGAGGTTGAATAATTTGAGAGACTCGTTGCATCGATTCTACCAATAACTCTGGCATCACACTAATTGTTTTTTGACCCGTTGGGGTTTTATAGAAATCAATCATCGCTTGCAAATCTTCTTCGGTAAAATATTTATCATAAAGGGGATAATAAACTGTTTCCATAATTTTATTAAAATCAAGCTCTTCCATTAATCGCTGATTAAATTGGGTAACAATGCGATTCATATCTTGATTGATTTTATTAATCATTTCTTCTTTCTTGGCTTCCGAAATCCCTGATGATTCAGGAATAATCGATTGTAAAATTCCATTAATCTCTTGTTGCATTTGTGCAGAGGTAATTTGGCTGACATTGCGAAACATTTGTTCACCGCCTGTCAGTTCAATTAATTCCTTGATGAGTTGACGTTTCTGCTCAGGAACCGATTGTTGAGATAATTGTAATTGGGGTTCGCGAACAGATTGCGCGTTGACGGGTGCAGGGACAACCACACCTAAAGATAAAACAGTTGCGAGTAATAAAAGTCGGTTGAAAAACACACTAAACCTCCTGATTTTTGAGAAAATATCGCTAAAAATGCGATCGCCTAGTCAATTTCAATTTCTCTATATTAGCAAAAATAATCAAAAACCTACTGCATTCCGTTGAAAGCCACCGAAAGCAGTGATTGATATTATCAGGAGGAAGAATATATTTTAATAGGGACAAAGAGAACACTGTTCCACACAGGTTCCTGAATTATTAGTATGGATTCTCAGATCATATAACCGATCAACTGCTTCATTAATTAAATGGTTCGCCGTGGCATCTTCCGAGGCATCTTGCGCGGAATCAAGGAGATGAATAATATCGGTAATCTGTTGGAACGCTGCGGTTTTATCTTGATGTAATTGATAAGGACAGAATAGACAACGCATAATCAAGCCTAACTCATAAATCTATCTTTGGAGAAAGAGTTGATTGATGTCATCCGTCCAGAGAAGTAATTTATTCCCCCGTGCAAGTATTCTCCTAAGTGGATTTCGGGTATATTTCTTAAACCTTTCAAGTTAATCTCTCTAGGGGTGCGTGCGCTGCGCTTACACACCCTACGAATTATAATGTTGATGACAGTTTGAGTAAACAATTAAAAGATGTGGTATAATATAAGCCTGGTTGTGTAATCTTTAGATAGAATTTTATTAGAATGGCAACTCAGCCAACGATTGCGATCTCTCACCTTGGTTGCGAAAAAAATCGCATTGACTCCGAACATATCCTCGGTTTACTGGTACAAGCAGGCTATCAAGTCGATTCTAACGAAGAATTAGCCGATTACGTTATTGTAAATACCTGTAGTTTTATTGAAGCCGCGCGGGAAGAATCCGTTCGCACCTTAGTAGAATTAGCAGATGCCAAGAAAAAAATTGTGATCACAGGCTGTATGGCGCAGCACTTCCAAGAACAACTGTTAGACGAACTCCCGGAAGCTGTCGCTGTTGTGGGAACTGGAGATTATCATAAAATTGTCGATGTCATCAAACGGGTCGAACAAGGAGAACGAGTCACCGAAATTTCGGCTGAACCCACCTATATTGCCGATGAAACCGTTCCTCGCTACCGCACCACCAGTGAAGGGGTTGCCTATTTGCGAGTTGCAGAAGGCTGTGACTATCGCTGCGCCTTTTGTATTATTCCCCACTTGCGCGGAAACCAGCGATCGCGTACTATAGAATCAATTGTTACTGAAGCCCAACAATTAGCCGATCAAGGGGTTCAGGAAATAATACTCATTTCCCAAATTACCACCAACTACGGACTGGATCTCTACGGTGAACCCAAACTGGCAGAATTATTAAGGGCATTAGGAAAAGTTGATATTCCCTGGATACGGATGCACTATGCCTATCCAACGGGGCTAACCCCAAAAGTAATTGCAGCAATTCAAGACACCCCGAACGTTTTACCTTATTTAGATTTACCGCTACAACATTCACACCCCGATGTGTTACGGGCGATGAACCGTCCTTGGCAAGGACGAGTCAACGATCAGATTATTGAAAAACTGAAAACCGCCATCCCAGATGCGGTACTGCGTACCACCTTTATTGTTGGCTTTCCAGGGGAAACTGAGGAGCATTTTGAACACCTCCGCGAATTTGTGCAACGTCACGAATTTGATCACGTTGGCGTGTTTACCTTCTCTCCCGAAGAAGGAACCCCGGCTTATCAGTTACCCAATCAACTGCCACAAGAGGTTATGGATGCGCGTCGGGATGCCTTAATGCAGGTACAGCAACCCATTTCCTTGAAACAAAATCAAAAATCTATCGGACAGGTGGTGGATGTTCTCATTGAACAACAACAGCCGCAAACCGGGGAACTCATCGGTCGTTCATCCCGTTTCGCCCCGGAAGTAGACGGGTTAGTCTATATTGAAGGCGAGGCTCGTTTAGGTTCACTGATCAAAGTCCAAATCACCGACGCCGATATTTATGATCTCTATGGGTACGTCTTAGAATAGGTTGTCAATTGAGGGTTAACCCTCAACCGTCAGCCAATTTAAAGAAAACGCGGCAAATTTTAAGAAATTTGTTGTAATGTTTCTGAATATTAAGCGTTATCCTAGAGAGAGATGGTCTATTAAAGGGTCTGATTGACTAGACAACCCCAAAGGTTGTGACTAAGAGTGACTTCAGGAACTTTGAAGACCTTGGAATGTAATTAGGTTCCAAGATGCCCCTGAGACAACGTAACTCGACTTCTGTAGAGAGCTACGTCAAGCGTTATAGCAAAACCAATAAACCTCTGCATCAGAGTACAAGTGTCTCGATTGAATAGGGCAATGGAAGGAACCGGGCTAAAACACATAGACAGGAGAATTAATGAGTCCATCTTTTGCAAGCTTAGGAATTTCCGAAGAACGAGCGAGTTATCTGGAAACAATAGGCTTTACTGAACCAACCGCCATTCAAGTCGAAGCAATTCCCCATATATTGTCTGGACGTGATGTGGTGGGACTGGCTCAAACCGGGACGGGCAAAACAGCCGCCTTCTCATTGCCCATTCTGGAGCAACTAGACACAAGTGCGAAAGGCGTACAAGCGTTAATCCTGACCCCAACTCGTGAGTTGGCCATGCAAGTTAAAGAAGCGATTCGGAAAATGACCGATGATCGCAGCTTGTATGTGTTAACCGTATACGGCGGTCAGTCCATTGAGCGACAAATTCAACGCTTACAACAAGGCGTTCAAATTGTGGTGGGGACACCGGGACGGATTTTAGATTTACTCAATCGCGGCGATCTAAAATTAAACCGGATTAAGTGGTTAGTGTTGGATGAAGCCGATGAAATGTTAAGCATGGGCTTTATTCAAGATGTGGAAAAAATTCTTGAATCTGTAGCGGAAGAACGTCAAACGGCGTTTTTCTCTGCGACGATGGAGCCTTCGATTTGGAAACTGGTGAAGAAATTCCTGAAAAATCCAGTCACCATTAAAGCCGAAAATCCCAAAGCCACTCCCAAACGCATTGAACAGCGTGCTTATATGGCCCCGCGTGGCTGGTCAAAAGCCCGGGCGTTGCAACCGATTTTAGAATTAGAAGATCCAGAATCGGCGATTATTTTTGTCCGCACAAAACAAGCCGCTGCGGAATTAACCACATTCCTGCAATCGGCGGGTCATAGTGTGGATGAATATCATGGCAACTTGAACCAAGCCCAACGGGAACGACTGCTGCAACGCTTCCGCCGTCGTCAAGTGCGGTGGATTGTGGCTACCGACATTGCAGCACGAGGATTAGATGTGGATCATCTTACCCACGTCATTAACTACGATTTACCCGATAACGCGGAAAGTTATGTTCACCGCATTGGTCGGACAGGTCGCGCCGGACGGGATGGGATTGCGATTACGCTGATTCAACCGATTGATCGCCGGAAACTGCGGTTAATCGAGCGTCATTTGCGCCATAACTTTACGGTGTTATCCATTCCTAAGCGCTCGCAAATTGAAGCCCGTTATATTGAACGTCTGCAAGGACGGGTGCGGGAAGCGTTATCCGGTGAACGGGTGGCATCTTTCTTGCCGATTGTGGCGCAATTGGGTGAGGAATACGATCCTCATGCGATCGCCGCCGCCGCCTTACAACTGGCCTACGATCAAACTCGTCCCAGTTGGCTAGATTCTGACTTTGATGCTCCGGAGGAAGAAGCTCAATTAGTGACTTCTAAACCTAAATTAAACCGTCGGATTTCTCGTCCCTCGGTGTCTCAAGGCGTTGAATAACATTCATCGTTAACGGCTCAAAGTCGATTAAAGCAGATTCAGAGACGCGATTTATCGTGTCTCTCAATTTTTTTTGTTAGAGCCGTTGCTATAAAGCTACGCATGATAGTTAGGACAGGCCTCAATCCAGCAAACCCTCTCACCGCTTACAGTCAATCGCTGTTCCCTGTTCCCTGTTCCGTGTTCCCTATTCCCTGCTATATTTTCCAAGAGCAATGCAGACTAATTCTCAGGACTCTAATTTTAACTCGGTCAGACAATGGGCAAATATAACAGCAATTTTAGCCGCATTCGGAATTAATGTATTAGCGAATATAGCTCCTTTTAATGGGTTAACAATTGGAGAAATTTCTAATACTATTTTTAGGAATGTTAAAATTATTCCGGCTAATTATGCCTTTGCAATTTGGGGTTTAATTTATGTAGGATTATTTGCGTTTGCGGGTTATCAAGGATTACCTCAAAACCGTGAAAATCCTCGATTACAAAAATTGGGTTTTTCCATTGTTTTAGCTTGTATTGCCCAGATTATCTGGGTATTTTTATTTCAATATCAAATGTTTTTTCTGTCCCTAGGGGCAATGTTGGCTATTTTAAATTCCTTAATTGTGGGATATTTACGGTTAAATATTGGGAAAGTTAGAGTTGCCAAAAAGGAACGCTGGTGTGTCGATATTCCCATTAGTATTTATTTTGCTTGGATTACTGTTGCCACGATTGTTAATGTCGCTTTAGTTTTAGAAACTTGGCAATGGACAGGGGGAGGAATTTCACCCGAACTCTGGACAGCAATTTTATTAGTCATTGCGGGAACATTAGCCGCTATTTTAATCATTGAACGGGATGAAATAGCTTATCCCTTTGTAATTATGTGGGCACTTTGTGCGATCGCCGTTCGCCAAGCGACGCAACCCATGATTTTAGTCACAGCCATCGCCGTATCCTTATCATTAGGATTATTTGGATTAAGTTTAACCCTTCTGCGTCATCGGAAATCAGTAATTAATAATTAGTCATCAATCAAGAAGTGGACAGTTAATTAGCACTTCACTCTTACACTGATAACTGATAACTGATTTTCCGTCAACCCAAACCCGAAATATGTCAAACTATAGAGGATGGGTTGGAGAACTCGGACTTGGTTAAACAGACAAAGCTATTCACGCAACAGTATCAACGGTTTGATGCTGAGGCTATCTCTGATAAGCGTCTTGATTTTTTGGCGTGGGTATCCCGCAGCAGCGTTATCCTGACGTTAGTATTACTGTCGGCGGGAGTTAGCGTTGCTCAGTCTAAACCGCCTAAGTCTCCAGAACCGAAACCCACAACTCCGACCGAAACCCTGTCCCCCAAGGATCGCAAGGAACTCGAACAACTGCGAGAACAGCAACGTTTACAAGAACAGGTTCAAGCAGAAGCTCAACGAGCCTTTAAACAGACTATGACGCTGTTTAATTTGTTATTAGCGCTGTTAGGGGTATTATTAGCAGCAACGTTGGTGGGGTTATGGTTATTGCGACGGTCTGTTGTCCGAGAAGTCACCATTATTGTTAAAAATCATCTCAATGAATTAGGGGATTTAGAAGGAAAAATAGCAGCCGCAAATCGACAAATGCAAGCGGTGATTCAGGAAACGGATCGAATTGCTCAAGATCTACATTTAGAAGCTGATAATTTCCAGAATGAATTAGGAGACCATCGCAGTCAGATCGGGGAATGGTTAACAGAATTAACCCAGGTTCGTCAACAAGCGATCCAAGAGTTTCAACAGGAAGCGCAAGAAGCGGAACAGGAAATTCATCGCTTAGAAATTGAATTTTCTAAACAATTAGCAGAGTTACAAAATCGAGCCAGTAATCAACAGGATGTAATCTTACAAAATTTAGATAAACTGGGAACAAATTACGGTAATCATTTGGCAGGATTACAAAAAGATGCGGATCAACAACAGAATACAGTTTTAGAGCATTTTAAACAATCAGAAGCGGCTTTAACCACACAATTATCGGAGTTACAACATCAAGTTCAAAACCAACGCGATCGCTTATTCCAAACCTTAGAACAAGTTAGTGCAGACTTTAAAAAGACGGTATCGAGTTGGCAAACGGATGTTCAAGGACAAAAAAATACCGTTGGCAAGAATTTACAACAAATTGAAGCCGAATTAGCTCAAGAGTTATCCCAACTGCAAAAACAGGCGGAAACCCAAAAAGATCGGGTATTTGCGCGTTTAGAACGATATGAAACGGATTTCGCACCGCAATTAGAGGAAGTTCGGATTAAATCTGAACAAAAAGCCCAGGAACAAATTGATTTAGCACTGAGAAATTTAGAGAAATTTGGCAATGATGCCGTTACGAAACTTTCTGATTCTCAAGGTAAAATTCAAGGACAAATGGAGCAGAAACTCCAACGCATTCAACAGTTAGAACAACAAGCGGAAACCCAACTCGCAACCTATCAGCAACAAGTCCAAAGCCAGGTGGATGAAAAGTTACAACGATTACAACAATTAGAAGCAGATTATGCTGCGATTATTGCCGATAGTCAGGCGGGATGGAAAACCCAAAAAGAACGTATTGTCCAACGGTTAGAGAAGTTTGATCAAGATGTGAATGGGGTGATTGAACAGTTAAGAGAAGATTTGCAAACCCGCAAGGATTCTACCTTTAAGAAATTAGATAAATTTGACACGATGTTAACCGAACAGTTAACAGAAGTTCAAGCGGATGCTAATACTCAAAAAGCGGGAATTTACAAAGAATTAGTCGCCATGCAGTCGGAAGCCTTAACAAGAAAAGATGAAATTCTCAAGGAATTAGCCGCAATTTCTCCGACGAATTTAGTCGAATCGGCGGTATCAGAAATGATGCAAAAAATTGAAACGATTACGGAGCAATTAGATCGGTTAAAATCCAACAAACCAGAGTTGTTTTTAAATGTTGAAGATTTTGTTCAGCAGGGAAATGTTTTATTTGCAGAAGGACGTTATGAAGAAGCTTTAGGCGCGTTTCATCAAGTCGTAGAATTGCAACCTACTGATTATCGAGCTTGGCTAAATCGAGGTATGGCTTTAAGTCGATTAAAACGACAAAATGAAGCGATCGCATCCTATAAAAAAGCTTTAGAAATTAAACCCGATTATCATCAAGCTTGGGTGGATTTAGGGGTAACTTATGGTAAATTACAAAAACATCAAGAAGCCTTTGAAGCCTTTGATCAAGCGGTGAAAGTAAAACCCGAAGATGGGGTGGCGTGGTTAAATCGGGGGATGGCGTTACAAGCCATTGAACGTTATTCTGATGCGGTGACATCTTTTGATAAAGCCATTGAATTTGATCCTGATAATTCTAAAGCTTGGAATTATCGAGGGTATGTTTTAATTAAGTTAAAACGGGGAAAAGAAGCGTTAGAAAGTTTAGATCGAGCCTTAGAATTAAAGCCTGATTATGCGGATGCTTACTATAATAAAGCCATTAGTTATGCTCAACAACGTCAAACGGAATTAGCCGTTGAACATTTAGAACAGGCGATTGATTTTAATCCGCGTTATCGAGAAGAAGCTAAAACTGACCCGGATTTATATGGGATTGTGAAGTTTTTGCGTCCGAAAGCCAAACTTCAATCTTGAAGGGAACAGGGAACAGGGAACAGTAAGTTATGACCCTTGTTACAAGGTTTAGTATTGTCAAACACCTTATTTAACAATAGGTGGTCAACCTGGAGCGACAACAGATAAACCTTGAGATTCCCGATTTGCGACTTCTAAATTTAATTCTAATAGAAACTTTAAGGGATCATCGTTGGCTTTGATACCGTAGGCTTTACAAACAAGTTGATCTAATTGAGCGTGGAGTTTAGCAAGTTGACTAGCAGATTCATTAAAAAACTGGTTATAGAGTTGGGTAATTCCCCACTGTTTGCGCTCCATTTGTTCGGTGCGATAGTCATGAATAGCCTGCATTGCTACTCGAATTTCAGTTTTAGTTTTTGCAGGGCAATTTTGAGGAAAAGGGAAAGTTTCAAAACAGGTATTGTGAGTGTAGGCAATATCTGCTTTAAGTGTGGATTTTTGTGCGTGCATCCAGATACGATGAGCGTTAGAAGTTAGGATACCAAGAACATAAAAATCATCAGAAGCCACAACAACTGATTTATCACCGGCTAACCAATTTGATGGAAATGGAATAAAAATTGCCCATTTCGATACTCTAGGAACTGCGAAACAATAAGGTAAAATTGCTAGAGCTTTTCGCATTTCGCCACGAGTTCTGTGAAAAGTCCACCAAAGTTGTTTAGCCCTACTGTCTCTATTAGTATCTCGCTCTGGTTTTACATTGGTTTTAACATGGTTGAAAGGAAGTTTGTATTCATTAGCATCTTCTAAACTCATATCATCAAAATCAATAATCCATCGATCAGGTTTACCGTGAGGATTTTGTGCTAAGTTTGCACCCATCGAAAAGAGTTTGAGAACTTTTTGATTTGTGGGATCGGTTTTAATCCATTGTTGTACTTCTTTTTCTGTTACAATAAATCCCTTACCGTTAGGAATCACACCTTGAAAACACAAGTTAAGATTTGCCTTCAGTCGCACGGCTTGAGAAACATCAACCTCGGCTTTCAAAGCAGAATTAATGTTTGAGACAATTTTATGATCTATCCGGTAAGTTAATTCTTGATTGTCAGAAGTTTTCAGCCAATTAATAATACTGATATGTACTTTAGCTTCACCAGACCAAGGTTGTGTAGAAATAACATCATAAATACAGCCCCCATTTTGAGTAATATAATCTAAGGAAACTTTACGGCTTTTCCCCTGAGAAATAGAATTAGTTGCTACTAAACCAGCACGGCAATTTTCCCCCAAATGATTATGGGTAAGACGAAACCAGTAAGTACAAAAATCCACATCTTTAACATCAGGAAATTTGGCAAAAATGCGATCAACATATTCATCCCCTAAAACTAAACGAATATGTTTACCACCCAAAAATGGAGGATTACCAACGACTACATTAACAGGTTCCCAATCACAAAATAAAGCATCATCACAGCGAATATTTTGATCTAAATTATCAAGAGGTAATGCCTGATCTAAGTCTAATGCTAAGTTCATCTGTACCACATTTAGCAAATTATTTTCTTCATCCAGGGCTAATTTTTTAGCCAACATTAAGGTTACTTTTGCTAATTCTACTGCAAAGGGTTTAATATCAATCCCGTAAAATTGGCTGGTTTTTACTAACGACATCGTACCAATGGTATTAGCAGCACGGGTAAAATTTTGATGAATTTTGCTGAGTAATTGGGCTTCTAGTCGCTTGAGTTCCCGATAAGCAACATAGAGAAAATTACCACTCCCACAAGCCGGATCAAGGACTTTAAAATTAACTAATTCTTGCCGCAGTGCCAGTAAGTCTTTTAGAGTATTTGCGGCTTCAATTCGTTCTCGCCAAGGACGGGTAATCGTGGGTAAAACTACTTTTTGAATATCAGCTTCGCTGGTGTAGTGAGCACCTAAAGCATGACGTTCTTCTTTACCCATACTAGACTCAAATAACCCGCCAAAAATCGCAGGTTCCACTTTTGACCAACGTTCCGTTGCTGCGTCTAATAATAAGTCAATTTCGCTTCGGGTAAGGTGTAGGGGTTCAACAGTTGAGAAAATTCCCCCATTAAAATAAGGTACATTGTGATAGTAACTGTCTTGAGGAGCAGGGCGATTACTTCCCATCTGTCGAAATAAACCCCCAATCAAATCATAAGAACTAAATTTATTTGTCTGGCAATTTGTTAAAAATTCAGTGAATAAACCTCTGGGGAGTAAATCAATATCTTCTGCAAACAAAGCCACTACACACTGAAGAATAAACCGTTGAGCGGTTTCTACGGTTTCCCCTCGCTCTACTAAACGATTGAAAACTTGAGCTACTTTATTAGCAGCATTTCGAGTTACATCAATTTTATTATTATTAAATAAAGGCTTTTTATTTTCACGAAACAGAAAGTTAAAAGCCGTAAAACGAGCAGGTAATTCTTCCAAACTCACCCGATCTACAGGTTCCCTAAGCTGAAGATCAAAATCATAAATCCAAAATTCATCAAAATTACAAAGCACTACATATTGAGGACGTTGTGGCACTAATTCCAACCAATATTCAAAAGCTTGCTGATAGTGTTTTTCTAGTTTTTCACCCCGTTTTTTCATTTCTAATAATAATCGAGGTCGCCACAATAAATCAGCAAATTTTGTAGTTTTCCCTTTAGCTTTCACCCGATATTCTAGTTCGGCTCCTGCTTCTTTATAGCCTTGATGACCGAAGGCTTGAAACAGGCGATCGCAAAATACTTGTGCCTCCCCTTTTTCGTCACCTTTCAAAGTTCGGGCGTAGTCAATAAAGGTGTTAATATTAGTTAGTGTATTGGTCATTATAACAGTATAAGTATCAGACATCGCCTTTAACATTATATATCCTCATGCTCAAAAGCCGACCTGATTTCATTAATTATTAATAGTGCTAACCCTAGGAGATACTTTTTCTTTTTTTCGATAATCCTTGACTTTTTGGAGTTTTTCTATTAGAGTATTTAAGGGTGCTTTTCTTATATTGGTGATCCTCAATTAGTTGTTATGGTTTTAACAAATTCCTCTCCTAACCCTGTTCCTATTTCCCTGAATTTATCAGGTGGAATTGCACTCGGAGCTTATATGGCGGGGGTATGTTTTGAATTAGTAAGACAAGCCAGAAAAGACAATGCTCCGTTGTTAATTGATTTGATCACAGGTGCTTCTGCGGGAGCGATGACAGGAGCAATTACGGCTTATTATTTATTAAATCGAGAGATTTTAGATAGTGACTATGAAGCTCAGAATTTATTAGCCCAAGCGTGGGTTGAACGGGCGGATATGAAAGATATTGATACGGTTTTCGCCATTGAAGATTACCGTCAAGCTTTAAAGAATGTATTTAAAAGTGAGAATGAAAGTTTATTATCTCAAAAAGGAATTAAAAATATTGCCAATTTAATTACTCAAAATACAGACCAACTTAAGATTCATCAACCGTTGGCTTTAGTGATGACGGTTACGAACTTACAAGGTTTATTAGTCACCTATGAAAATAAATGTCGGAATTATTCAGGAATTCCCGCTATTAATCATGCAGAAACTCGTCGCTTTTTGTTTCATTCTGAGTTAAATCGTCAAGGCGATCGCTTACAAAAAATCTGGAATAAAGTTGTTGATAGTAGTTTAATTTCTGGGGCTTTTCCTCTGGCTTTTCCTCCCGTTGAAGATCGATCAAATATTAAAAGTTATAACTTAAAAAATTTAAGTCCAGCTTATTTTACAATTTGTTCTAAATCTGGTGAACAACAGTTAGATCCGACTTTACCGATGTTTTGTCCCCAGGAAAATCTGAAATTTTGGTATACTGATGGGGGAATTTTAGATAATTTACCGATTTTAAAAGCCATTGATTTAGAAGCGAATATTCGATTAAGTTCTTTGCCGAATTCAGAGTCTTTCCTTCAAGAAGAAGGTCGAGATTTTCTTAAGTTTAGTCATGAATTTAACCGCAAAGTTAAAACAGAGCGAGATGATCGATTGTATGTTTATGTTTCTCCCTATTCTTTAGAAAATTTAGATAGTAAACCTAGTTTGAAGAAGAATCAGTTTAATCTTTTGGATTTGTTGTTTAAAGGATTGAAAATTCCCTCCATTCAACAGGATGCGATGCAGTTAAAACAAATTGTTCAAATTAATGAACAAGTGGATTATAAAGAAAAGATATTATCGAGTTTAGAAACGTTATCAGAACATTCACCGGAAGACACACTTTCTCAAATTAAAGCTGACCTAGAAAAAGCTATCCCCTATCATCATATTCAACTCTCACCTATTACACCTTTAATTTTAAATCAAATTAGTTTGATTGAGGATATAGAAGCTCGAACGCAACTGGAAGCCCTTTATCAAAAATTCCGTTCTTTGTTTAAAACTCCGATTGTAGAAGAACCCAAGGATGCAGATGAACTATTAGCATCGGATTTTCTCAACGCTTTTGGCGGTTTTTTTGATAAAAAATATCGAGAACAGGATTTTATTTTAGGGCGACTGTGTGGTTTAACTTGGCTCCATTTAAACTTTTCAAAAATTGATACCCAAGACTCTATTTTAACATTAAATCAACTGTTTAATTCGGGTCAAGTTCAATTTGATAATCCTAAGTTTAAAGATCTCAAGATTAGCTATAGAATTCGCTTAATCCGAATTTTAGTTCGAGCGCTGCGAATGATGACCGCCCAAACTCAAATGAAACAAAGCAAGAAAGTTATACTCTGGATCGTTCAAGTCATTTTCCTTCCCTTATTTTTAATCATTGAACTTCTATTAACCTTGGCTTTAATGTTGACTGAAGTTATTGAAGTTTTTTTAGCAAAAATGATTAAAAAATAAGAAAGATTCCCGAAAATACCCGACACCCCCAAAACTTATCGATCTAATTTATTTGGAATTCCTTCGCAACCTCCGGGGATGGTTTTTCGAGATTTAGAACCGCACCATGCACAGCAATAATAGCGATTTTCTTCTGATAGATTTTCAATCCCAGTAAAGTCAGCATTTTCCACAACAGCCCCTGTATGTTCTCCGGTATTAAAATTAGGAATTAAGGTTTTACTGCGAGGAGAAGCTGTTTCTGGCGAACCATAAAACAGTCTGATAGCACGCAAATTTGTATAAGATAAATTGGCTTCATAGAGAATCGATCTGGCTAAATTAGCGCGAACTAAATCACATCCCTGTAAATTAGCTTTGACTAAATTCGCATCACTGAGATCCGTGCGTCGGAGGTCAGTTTGAGATAAATCTGCACCCGCTAACATCGCCCCTAAATCAATCACTCGTACCCCATGATCTCGATCTTCTGCATAATTGCCATTTCCATCTAACATTGGACGTCCTAAATGGCGATCGCGTTGTAATGGAGTAATTAATTTAGCTTGGGATAAAAACCTCAGAATTTTGGCTTTTCCTTCCGCATCAACACTTTTAATAATCGCCGATGTTCGTCCTTCTGCAATTACTCGTTCTTGGGGCCAATCTTCTAATAATCCTTGTTCTCCTAATGCTAAATCTGAGACTCCCTGAAAATAAGCATCAATCGTTTGTTGTTGAGTAATTCGGTTTTGTTGAATCGTTAAATCTCTGGAAATAATATACTGTCGCCAAGCTACATAAACGGCAAGAATCGCAATTAAAATTTGACCTAATGCTCCTCCTAAATCCCCTAAAGCGCCAATTGCATCCCAATTAATCGTAATATTACTGACTTCATTTGCGGTGTTAGCATTACTAAAAATAACTAACCCAATTAAAGAGCCTAAAATCCCAAAACAAGCAATAATTAAACTACGCCAGCTTGCTGGAATTAAAGTTGTCCAAACTTTACCCCAACCTGACCAGATCAAGCGCAGGGAAACTACCAATGTTGCCAAAGCACTGACATATCCTAGGGTAATATTATCGATTCCTAGCCCTAAAATCATCAAAGCCATCGCTGATAGCACGACGATTGAACCCGATACAGAACTGGGATGATCCTCCAAAATTGGGTTTTGGGTCTCGATCTCCCAAGATTCCCCAGAATTCAGTTGTATTTCCTCCATGGGGGGGGGTAGATGGGGGGAATCGTGTGGCTGAAGTACCCCACCATTAAGGCTTTCAGGGTTCTCCTGAACTTCTTGGGAATGAGACGAGGATGAATTGGGATCCATTGTCATTGATTAACCTTAGTTATATTGATTTTGTTGTCTAGTGTCTGGTGTCTGTTATCTGTTAACGGTCAACTCTCAACAGTTAAAAACCCGATAGCTGACAAATAATTTCAAGTTAAATTATCCTGATTTTAACTAAATCTGTCTTAACATTGGATCATTCTTTGGGAATGTGAGTTTTGTGGATAGTTAATATTCAACTCCAGAGGGTACAAATTAGACAATTTTGCATTGATAGATTAATTGTACCTTAAATTGCCAATAAAGCCAACTAAAATTATGGTTAATAATTCGTTTAAAAGAGAGCCCAGAAAATGAATTAGCTCGAAAGTTATCAATCTACCTGTAAAAAAACAGATATTTAGAGGAGCCATCAATTTATGCGTGAACAACTTAAATTATTTTTTAAACTTCTAAATGCTCGACTTTCTGCAACCATCACACTTTGGGTATTTTTGAGTTTGGTGTTTGTCGAGATTTTAATTCTAATTCCTTCAGTGTATCAACGTCAGCAGGAATTGTTGAAACGCTTACCTACAATGTCGGCGGGTAAAATTGCCTGGATGATTGAAACCTATCCTTATCAATCCGATGCTGAACTTCTACAACAATTAAGTCATTTACATTATTTGAATCCTGAGATTTTAGGCGGTGCTGTTTATCGAAATACCGGAGAATTAATCGGTGAATTTGGTGAACCCCCCCTTCTAAGCTTTGCACAGGCGGTGAAAGGTGAAACATTATATTTGCGTCAAGAACAAGGCGATCGCTATGATGTTGCTTGTAATACACTTCTGATCAAAAATAAATATCTTGTGATTATTCGTCATGACGCTTCCAGCATCAATGCTGATATTTACGCTTATATTTTAAGAATTGCTGGGTTGGTTTTAATTATTGCTATTTTTGTCACCTCAACAACTTTATTTGTTTTAGGGAAAACGGTTATTGTCCCAATTTTGAAACTACGATTAGATTTAATGGAAGCGGGAAAAGCTATTGTTAATAACAAACCTGCACCTAAATTTTATTCCCAATTAATTCAAAGAAATGATGAACTCGGTGATGTCATTGCTACCTTTAAAACGATGTTTAACCAAATTTATCAAGCCACCCTAGAACGGAATCAAGCAGAAATGGCTCTGCGGTTAGAAAAAGATAAATCTGAGCAATTATTACTGAATATTTTACCCTTTGCCATTGCTGAAAAGCTCAAAAAAGAGCAAGGTTGTATTGCTGATCGATTTGAAGAAACGACGATTTTATTTGCAGACCTAACGGATTTTACAGGAATGGCTTCTCGTCGTTCTCCTACACAAATTGTAACGTTTTTGAACGAAATTTTTTCTGAATTTGATCGTTTGGCAGATAAATATCAGTTAGAAAAAATTAAAACCATTGGTGATGCTTATATGGTGGTGGGTGGTATTCCCATGCCTCGATTGGATCATGCAGAAGCGATCGCAGAAATGGCGTTAGAAATGCAATCTATTATTCAACAATTTCGCCAACAAGATAATCAATTATTAAACCTTAGAATTGGGATTAATACAGGGCCAGTTGTTGCTGGAGTGATTGGATTAAAAAAATTTAGTTATGATTTATGGGGAGATGCCGTTAATATTGCCTCTCGGATGGAATCTCATGGTTTATCAGGACAAATTCAAGTCAGTCAAACCACCTATCAAAAACTTCAAGAAAACTATTTATTTGAAGAACGGGGGATAATTTTAATTAAAGGGAAAGGCGAAATGCGAACCTATTGGTTAATAGGGAAAAAATAAACCCTGCTTTATCGACGAATTATTTAGCTAAGGGAAGGCAAAATTGAAAGGTACTGCCTTCTCCTAAACGACTGGAAACGGCAATTCTTCCCCCTTGTAATTCTACCAAACGGCGAGTAATTGCTAATCCAATTCCAGTTCCTCCTGAATTCCGAGAACGAGAACGATCAGCCCGCCAAAAGCGTTCAAAAACATGGGGTAAATCTTCTGGAGAAATACCAATTCCAGTGTCCATAACAGCAACCCAGAAAAAGTTTAAATCATTACCTGTTTTAACAAGAATGGTTCCCGTTTCAGTATAGCGAATCGCATTGCCTAATAAATTAACTAAAATTTGTTCAGTTCGGTCTAAATCTGCTAATACTAGCGGTGAATCAGGTTTAGAATCTAACTGAAGAGTCGGCCCTTCTTCTAAGAGTTGATCTGAAAAACGTTGGACTAAAGATGTTAATAAAGGATATAAATTAACGGGTTTTTGATGAATGGGTAAATAGCCGGATTCAACTTTTGAAAGTTCTTGTAAATCATTGACTAATCGTTCTAAGCGTTTAGTTTCTTTCGCTAATTGTTGATAAATTAATGGAGAAGGTTCAATATGACCATCGGCTATTTCTTCCAAATATCCCCTAACAATGGTTAACGGAGTTCTTAATTCATGGGTTAAATCACTAATTAATTCTCTTCGTTCTTTCTCAACATTTTGTAAACTAGCAGCCATTTTATTAAAACTTAAGGCTAATTGATTTAACTCAGGAATATCGCTGAAAGACATTCGTTCTGACCATTCTCCAGAGGCAAATTTCTGAGTAATTTCTTCCATTTGGGTGAGTGGTTTAGTAATGCGTTGGGTTAACCAATAACTCAGCCCTACGGCGGCAGTTGTTCCCGCTAAAACTGACCAAAAGGTGCTGCGGTTCCAAGCAATTTCAAAGCCTTCTATTAGACGAGTACGAATATATTGTAACCGAAATCCTGGGCCTTCAAGTTGTTCTAAATTACTGACAAAAAAGCGAGGAGAAGATATTTTTCCAATAATCACTAAGGATGTTACCCCAATTAACATCACTAATAAATGGGATAAAAATAAACGTCCTCGTAAACCAACTTTAGCCATATTTGAGATCTTGCTTCTGGAATTCATTTCATCATAAAGCAGGATTGGCTTTTTTAGGAGGGGAATCACCGCAGCCGAGTTGGAAGTCAATATTGTACCGAATTTTCTCCAACTCAATAGCTATCATTCCTGAATTTAAACTTAAAGAATGATATAGCAATCCCANCATCCATTACCCTATCCCCCTTCTAGCTACCCATCTGGTTTATTTTCTAATTTTACTCCTCGGAGACTGACAGAAGAGGGATAGGTTGTAATCATTTAAAACTGATATGAAACAGCTAGAAGTATTACCCCTTTTCCCTGTTCCCAGTTAAGCTGTTCCCTTTTGAGCAGAAATTTTGGATACAAATCAAATAGGATTGCTATAGCTAACGATATTAATGAAGAGTCATATTTTAAGCTTTTTTACTCAGGGAATTGACTAAGGATTTGTATTGACTGCTTTCAGTTAAAGCAGGATTAATTCCAAACCAACGACCGTCTTGATCCCGATATTCAAAAACGAACATACTCCGCAGTAAAGTTTGACATTCATCTTCTCCCGTTACTTTTTGAGTTTTCACGACTCTTAACAATAATTCCCATTCTTCATGGTTAATTGCCCCTAAAAGATCATCTCGATATTCTTGAATAACTTGCTCTAAACAAGAACGGGTAAAAGGGGGATCTTCTTGTTGTAAACAACTGTACATCAACATCAATAAACGTCGAATATGACCCCCACTAATCCAACATAATCGCTCTAGGGTTTCAGGACTATCAAATAAAACAGAAATCTGAGATAAACGATTTTCTGGTGGCAGATCAGGAAAGGCTCGTGCTAGAACCATTTGTTGTAATTTTATCATGCCATTGGGATTCTGCACTCCATCCCGAAGACGGACGGGAACCATCGGTAACACTTTAGGTTTGACTCCAAACCGACTGGAAAGCCGATCATAATCATTAGAAAACATTAAGGTTAGGGGAATGGTAAAAACCACATGACAATTGAGACGTTTGAGTTGTTCACCTCGATCTACAAATAAATATTCCGGTTGAGTTCTTCCCCAAGGTTTAGGAGAACTATCAATCCGATCTAAATTATCTACAATAACGACAATTCCTTTTTTTCCTTTCGCCTGTAACGCACTATTAGCTCGTCCCAAAAGTTCATCATTAATCGCGTCTAAAATACTACTGGTGCGCGGTTCTAAATATTGCCGTAACTGAGACCGTAATTTTGGAGAATCTTTAGTTTTGGCCGTAATTTTAGCAATTCCAACGGATAATTCGGCTTCCGCAGATAGCTGAATGGGCGTTTGCATCAACTCAGAAATTTCTGTAAATAAGTTGGCAAAGTATCCCGGTTTCAGACGAATTTGAGTCGCTTCTAAACTTTCGCTCACCTGACGAGCAATCATTAATAAAATATCGCTAATATCCACATCTGCCATATCGAGATTTTGAGAAGATTCAAAATAAACGACATGATAGTCCTGACGCTCTAACAGATCTTTAAGACGAAATAATTCTGTTGATTTCCCACATCCTATATGACCACTAAACAATTGACAGGTGGGTTCATCATGGGAGAGTAAAGTAATAGTTCGGCTCAATTCTCGGATGATATCACTCCCTCGGACAGATGAAAAATCGATGTAATATTTTCGATCTTCCGGGTTTGCCATGTCAATGGTCTTACTGGGATTACACGCTTTATAGAATCTACTTAAATCAAGCTCAATCACAATTAGACTCTTAACCTCTGTATCAATTTAACGGTCAACTCTTACTCTTAGTTTACCGATAGCAAGCAGGTTTTAGGATGAGGGGGATCAGTCATTGGGGGGGACAGGGGACAGTTACATCGAGAAAGGTTTATAATAATTTCTGCGTGAAAATACAGATAAAATAAGGATTAAGAATACAATACAATCAAGTTAATACACAAAATAAACCCTTAATCTCAGGGTAGAAAGCGATCGCTCAACTCCAACCGATCACAGACACAGCGAGAGCGAATATGTTAAATTATCTGCGAAACCTTGAAATGATGGGGAATCAAAAACCAGTGATAAGGTGGAAATCCTGGCAAATGGGTAACAAGCAATGACCAATCTGGGATCTGTTTCAACGAATGAATTAGGACGTCGGCGTCAGCAGTTACGGCGTCAACGGCGGATTAAATTAGTTCAAGTGCTTTGGCAAGTTATGGCGGTCAGTAGTTTGACCGGAGGTTTATTTTGGTTGATTAATCAACCCATCTGGTTTATTCGCCAACCCGAACAAATCAAAGTTGAAGGAAATCAACTGTTATCGGATCAAATGGTTCGCTCTTTATTGCCCCTATCTTATCCCGAATCCCTGTGGAAAATTCAACCCCAAGCCTTAGCAGAAAGCCTAGAATCACGGGGACAAATTGCCTCAGCTAATGTGACTCGTCAGTTATTTCCTCCGAGTTTAATGATCAATATTCAAGAACGACAACCTGTTGCAGTTGCTTATCCCACCTCAAACGTTTCTGATAATAGAAACAATCAGCAAATTGGATGGTTAGATGCGACCGGGGATTGGATGCCGTTGGAGAACTATACAGAATTAGAAAAATCCAAACAATTACCGAGTTTGAAAGTGATTGGAAATATTAACCAATATCATCCCTACTGGTCACTTGTTTATCAAGCTCTAATTCGCAGTCCTGTGAAAATTCAGCAAATCAATTGGGAAGATCCCAATAATTTAATTCTGGAAACAGAAATTGGTACAGTTCATCTAGGCCCCTATAGTTCTAAATTTCCTGAACAGTTACGAGTGATTGATCGGATGAGAAATGTTCCTCAAAAATTAGATAAAAGCAAAATGATGTATTTTGATCTAAAAAATCCTAATCAACCCCTTGTACAAATGCGACCGGAAAGTACCGCCCAACGAACGGCTGCTGAGGAGGAATCCACGTCTAATTAAACTAAAAGAATCGGGGATATAAAAATCAGAAATATCACAATATTTCAACGGCTTCATCAAGGGGTAAAATACAGTCCGGTTGATTATAGGTTGCACGATTAACTTTAGAACTCACCGGATAAACCCTTAAGTTAGGATTGTGTTGAACCAAGGATAAAATAGTTTCAGAATCTTTGAGAGTAGGATCAAGCCATTGAGAATAAACGGTAGGAGATAAAATAATCGGCATTCGTTCATGAACAAGACGAACTGTTTCGTTAGCAGCTTGGGTTAAAATTGTACAAGAAACATTTTCTTCTCCGTTAGGATTGTTCCAACGTTCCCATAATCCCGCAAATCCAAAGGGTTGATGATTCTCTAACTGAAAATAATAAGGTTGTTTGGTTTTACCTTGATGTTGCCATTCATAGAACCCATCCGCTAAAATCAAACATCTTTGAGAACGAATTGCTTGCCGAAATGCTGGTTTTTCTGTAACGGTTTCTACCCTAGCATTGATGAGTTTGTATCCAATCTTTTCATCTTTTGCCCAATGAGGAATTAACCCCCAGTGCATGAGTTGAAACTGTCGTTCTTGCTGTTCTAAATCCTGTCTAATGGTAGCAATGGTTTGGGCTGGAGCAATGTTATATTGAGGGATAAAATCAGGAACCGATGATACATTAAAGGTTTGAGCGATCGCTGTTTTTGAACAGACTAAACTAAAACGTCCACACATAATAAAATCCTCTATGACATCTGAAAAAATTAACCGAAATTCCCTCAATATTGACTTACCGGATGGTTGTGTTTTACGTCCAGCAACCCCCCAAGATAGCCTGAAAATTTTGTGGTTAGTATTAAAGGATATGCTTGATCCAACTCAATTACGCTGGCAACAATTTTGGGTGATAGAATCCCATAAACAAATTATAGCTTGTGGACAACTGCGACAGTTTAGTGATGTTGAAGAATTGGGGAGTTTGGTGGTTAGTCGAGCTTGGCGAGGAAAAGGTTTAGGGGCTATTTTAGTGGAACATTTAATTCAAGAATCTACAAAACCTCTTTATTTGGAATGTCTAGGACAAAACTTGGCTAATTTCTATACTCGTTTTGGGTTTATTCCCGTCGATTTTTCGGCTTTACCCACTTCTATTAAACCCAAATTTGGCATTTCCAATTGGGCAAAAATTTTATTGAAAATTCCGGTTATTTTTATGTATAGAAGGGAACAGGGAACGGGGAACAGAAAGAAACAAAGTTCGCCCTATAGATAGGTTTGAGCATTTGTCTTTGTAAAAGACAGTTTTTGCTACTCGTATATAGTGTTTACAAACCAAACCCTTGAGATTAATCAATGTTGAAAATTCAATCCAGCTTGACGGGCTGCGACAATATAACGAAAGATATATTCAGCTAGTTCAACATGGTTTTCGGCGGCTTCTGGAGAAGCAGCCCAAACCGTTACTCCGTGATTTCTAATTAATAATGCGGGTACATCAGGAGTCGTATTCTTAAACCGTTGAATAATATTTTCTGCAATGCGAGGAACTTCTAAATAATTCTCAAAAACAGGCATATAAACTTTAGGGTTTTCTTCCCAAATCCCTAACCCTTTTAACATTTCAATGGGAGGTAAAGGCAGTTGTTCATGATCAATAAAATTGGATACTAATTTTGCTTCCACCGAATGAACATGATAACAAGCATTGGCTTCAGGAAATAAAGAATAAATCGCTTGATGAATACTGGTTTCTGCGGAAGGTTTATTCTGAGGAGAGGGATTTTCTAAGACTTCTCCCGTTAAAGAAATTCTCACAAAATCTTCTACAACTAATTTACCTTTTTGTTTACCACTGGCGGTAATCCAAAAACTATTATCGGGCATTTTAGCCGAAAGATTTCCAGCCGTTCCCGCCATCCAACCCAGTTGATAAAATTGGCGAGACGCATGAATTAAAGCTTGACGTGGATCGTTCATGAAATCAGTTATCAGTTATCAGTTATCAGTTATCAGTTATCAGTTATCAGTTATCAGTTATCAGTCGGGACAATTGATGAATTATCCTGACTTAGGGAGGGGTTGGGTTCTGTATTTTATTATTGATCAAATCATAGGGTTTTCAACCTGCCCCTATAAGGGATTACGATTGGTTAAATTTTTCTAAGGCGCGACGCAGGGCACTGTCGGGTAAGGTTTCCCAATTGAAAGATTGATCAGCCTGATAATAATCTAACGCTTGAAAGAACGCTTGAACCCCCGCAGAGGGGCCATCGGGATGATCCATAATTCCCGTTCCCGCATTGAGAATCACATCTTGGCCATAATCGTTGAGTGCTTGGGGGACAATTCCGGGGTGAATTCCCGCCGAGGGAACCGGAAAAACGTTGCGCGATCGCAAAATATCCCTAATTTTCTGTTCTTCGATTGGATCAAAGGGTAAACTGCCATAATGGGCCGGATATAACACCGCATCCGCCCCAGCATGGGCCATCAATGTTCCGAGGACGACGGAATAGGAAAAACCCGTATCACCAGAGGCACATAACGCCCCCGCCAAGGCAGGATGGGCGAAAATGGGAACATTTACCTCTGGATCGGCGGCAAGGGCTTCTAAGACCGAAAAACCGTAGGTGAGAACATTTAATAACAAAGCATTTGCCCCTTCTTGAACCAGAATTCGAGCTTTTTCTAATAGGGTTTGGGCGTTTCCAGTAACATTAATAGCATACAAAACCGTGCGTCCGGTTTCTTGTTTAATTTGGTCTAAAATTGGGCGACAAGCTCTTAACCGTTCTAGGGTGGGGGCTGTGTCTAAATCCCCCATAATTTCATCATCTTTAATAATATCTAATCCCGCCGTTGCCACTTGTTCTAAAATAGTCGCATGATCTGTAGCTGATAGTCCTAAAGCGGGTTTAAAGATTGCCATAATTAAAGGACGATCAACAACATTTAATTGTTGACGAATTCCGGTTATCCCAAATTTAGGCAACTGACCATAATTATTATCGAGTCTAACCGCAACTATTTTACCAACTCCAGCCATTGAATATTTACCAAAAATCATGGTTAACAAGCTGGAAATATCATTTTCAACGTTAATTTCAGGAAATCGAACCGTTGCAATATTATAACCTTGTTCATCGGTTTTAACGTTAATGACTTCGGCTAAATGCGATCGCAAACTATCTTCTCGATGGCTAAATCTTTCGTCCCAGGTTCCTGCGGTTTGTCCAATAGCAATCACTTTCGCCTGACGAAACGCATCAATATTAGGAGGAAAACGATAATCTACTTCAATGGTCATGGTTTTCTATTTTGGCAATTATTATCATTGCAGTAGAGACGTTGCATGCAACGTCTCTACAAATTAATTCAAAGCTAAGGTTTTTTTCGGTCTTCTGGAAAAAATTCTAATTTCTGTATCGGTATATTCAGGAGTCCAACCTTTTGTTGTAGTAAAATAACGAACAGCTTTAATCCGCCGAGTTTCTGTTAAGTAAAACCAATGTTCTGTATTTGCAGGAACGTTAATATATTCTTCCGCTTCAACGGTTAATTCTACTTGACTTCCATCGGGACGGACAAAGCCAAAAACTCCTTCTCCATCAATAATATAACGCACTTCATCATCCGCATGAATATGACATTGTTCAAATTTTGCTAATAAGGTTTCTAGGTTAGGAGTATCCGGGTTAAGCACAATTAAATCACGAGATTGATAACCTACTTTTTGTTTTAATTCTTCAAAATATTGATCTAGTCCTTGCAAAACATCTTCTTTTTCTTCATCGTTTAATGCAGGTTGATTGACTAATTCTACGACTTGAGCATCGGTTCCCACAGACCAATGGTTTAAATGAATATTCAAACAAGCTAATTCTCGTTGAATTTCATCGAGTTGGGTGTAGGTTGTTCCGTCTTCTAATTGTAAAACTGCCATGCTTCACCTCCGCAGTATGAATTGTTTTTAATCATAAACTATTATACTAGCAAAAAAATTATGGTTGTTGGGCTTGAGTCCCTAGAAAGATAGGCTGAAGCCCAACAACTTCGATAATTTTGCCTGGTTCCCTAGTTTTACCACAGAACCCTGTTCAGGAGGCTCCGCCACCTTAAGCAGAAATTTGGCTAAACAATTTAATCATTTTTTGCTTTTCTTCAGAATTAACTGTTTCCCACTCCCTAGCAATATTCAAATCTTTATTAACCTTAGATAATTCTAATAAATTCGGCTTAATTCTATTTCGGTAATTTTTCTCGTTACATAACCAGTGCAATATATCGGATAAGTGCCAGATTGAAGGAGTTCCCCCATAGATAGGCTGTGGAGATTTGAGTTCATCCTTCATCATTAAATTACGAATATTTTGCCGCGTACATCCAAGCAATTTAGCAACCTCAGTTAAACTCACAAAATCTGGGCTAACTTCAATCAAAACTGCCTGGGGAATAGCCCGTTTAACATCCCGAATTGCACTATAAACCGCTTCTGTTGCTGATGAAGATTCTCGGATAAAGTTGAGAGCAATTCTCCCCTTTTTCCCAATTCCAATTAAGGCATCATCACAACCTTCTATTGCTAAAGTCTCTAAATAATGATCGAGATTGACCGGAGTATCGGGAAGATTAAAGGTTAAAATAAAATCATATTTTGGCATTTGTTAATTCTCCTCTTCTTCAATATCTGGTTTAGGATGTTTTTTCCTAGACATAAAAGTTTGAGCTTGTATAAATTATAGTTTATTGTGTTTAAATTGTCAAGTGACAACTTATTATAACTGCGATGGAGTGAATAATTTTGCCCGGTTTTGTCTAGTTCCCTGGTTCTACCTGGGAACCATATTCAGGAGGCTCCGCCTCCGATAAACAGCAGGCGGAGCCTGATTAAAGTATTGCTAACAAGAAAACAGTTTGTTGTTGGGCTTTAGCCCCTAAAAAGATAGGCTAAAGCCCAACAACAGGCGATCGCATTTCAACTGCGTTAAAATTAAATTATGATTAAGATGTAGGTTATCATCATGACCCAAACTTCCTTAAAAACACTTTATGATATTGATTTTGCACTGTGGATTGAAGATACCGTTAATCAGTTAAAATCTCGAAATATTGAAAACTTAGATTGGGACAATTTAATTGAGGAGATTGAATCTTTGGGGAAGCGGGATAAACGAGAATTAGAAAGTCGGTTAACAACGTTGTTTGAACACGCTTTGAAACGGTGTTATGTTCCGTTACCCGATTGTTATCGAGGTTGGGAAGTAACTATTTCTCGAACGCAACAGGATATTAAAAAACAGTTAAAGGATTCACCGAGTTTGAGGAATTATTTACAAGAAATTTATCTTGATTGCTATCAGGAAGCTTTGGAAAATATGAGAATTGAATATGATGCAGAATTTCCTGATGTTTGTCCGTTTCCCCAGGATGTAGACAGTTTATTAACGGGGAAATTTTGGGAAACACCCCTATAAAACCCTAATTCAAGGATTCTAAAAATGCTTGAACACTCCCATCCGGCTGTAAAACTAACCGAATTTTAGGAGTTTTTCCTGACTCCAAAGGAGACACAAAAGGTTTCCCTATTTCTGGGAAATCCAGTTGTTTTTGACGATTAACCGCAGGTTGACCCACCGGGTTAATACTTTGCAAAGAACCATCGGAATTAAGGGTTAAACTATATTGTAACGTGCGTTTTAAGTTTTTAGGAGGATACCAAATATTTTGGAAATAGTTTCTAACTTCTGCTACTTGCGGAATTTGATCAAATAGGGTGGTATCTTGTTGACGAGTTGCTGCAATTGTTTGCGGACGTTTATTCAATTGAGCTAAATAATTTTCTTCATCAGTATTAGAATTTTCAGCAGAAAGATTTGACGGTTTTTCAGCCGTTTTTTCAGGAGAAGGAACTTCTAAAATAATCGGGGTTTGTGCATTTTTTAAAGTGGGTAATTCAATGNATTAGGGGGCGGAATTTGAACGGTTTGGGACGGTTGGGTGGCGGTTTGAGTTTGGGGTTGGCGATAGAGATTAATCAGTTTAATTAAACCTGTTAAACAACCAATAGAAATGATAATAAATAAAATCGTTTTGAACCATTCCGGTGTGGTTTTTTCTAAGGATTTTAGATTCGGTAATTGTTCGGCTTCCGTTGCATATTCGTCTAAGGCGGTGGCGAGATCAAAGAGTTGTAAAACGCTTAAATGAACTAAAGATTGGGCAGAATTATCGGATAAATTACCTAAAAATAAATTATGATATAATAAGCCATCGGGTTTAATGGTAATTTCTGAAGGTTCGCCGTCAAAAATTACATAAGCTGGGGTATTTTCAGTGGAATAATTAAGGGATAAAGTTTCAGATTGATGAGTAGATTTGGGAGAAAAATTAAGAAAATTTTGAATATAATTTTTAATAACTGTATAGAGGGTTTCTAGTTGGGTGCGATCGCCTTCAATGGTAATATGATCGGCATCGGGTAAACGCGGATCATCAAAGCAAAGTTTGAATTTAAACTGTTCTAAAATCGGTTGTTGTTTCAGACGAGATAGAAAAGAACGTTTCGCCTGAACTTCCAAGGTACAAGTTGGGGGGGTATAGCGTCGAATAATCATCATAATATCTTAACCATTAAGGATAAACTAGACTGGCGACTCTATCAATGTTAACCATAATTGTTCATGGCTATCGGGTTTACTATAAAATAATAAATCAATCAGTAATTTAATGGCTAGGGTATCAAGGTCTAAGGGGGTTTTAGGGTTTGAGGTCATCCATTGTTGATAACTGTCCTTAAAGGTATCTAAATAGTCCCGCAGCAAGGTGACTTGACGAAATTCTGTTTTTTGATGTGCCATTTGTTCCACTAACCCTAATGCACGGCGAATTAACACTTGATCCTGTTGAGCAATATAACAAATAATCAGAACCAGCGATCGCATTTCTTCAATAGATAGAGGATTTTGTTCTGAATGTTTTTGTAATAATTGAATTTGATCAGGAACAAAAGCCTCTATTTTTAGCAGAGTTCCGACTTGTAAAATCGTTTCTAAAGCTATTCCGGTTAAGGCTTCAATGGCTAATAATAATAACTGAATTTTAACCGTAATTTCACCCCATTGTTCGGGTTGGGGATCAAGGTTTAAATCGTCTCTATTTGGGTTTGATTTTTGCTCATCATTAGCATCAGAATTTAGCATGGACTCAGGGAAAGAATTGTACAACAACCTCTTTTAATGAAAGGGTCGCCGTAGAGACGCGCCATGGCGCGTCTCTACAGGGGTTTAGTGGTTAAACCCAAAAATTAGCGATTTACTAAATAAGCAATTGTAACACCTATTCCCCCATCATTTTGTGGAGCTAATTCAAATCGTTCCACTAACGGATGGTTGGTCAAAAATTCATGAACTCCCTTTCTCAGTTGTCCGGTTCCTTTTCCATGAATAATCCAAATTGCTCCAAAATCATGAATTTGACCCAACATTCGATCTAGTTCAATTTCGGCTTCCGAGGTACGTTTTCCTCGAAGATCAATTGTATTTTTAGACGTTCTAACAATAGGTTGTTCTGGTTTTTGTTCCTTTTCAGGAGTGGGTTCTTTTTTCCGTTCTGGAAGTTTAGGAATAGTCGGTTTTAAGCCTTCTAAGGACTCAATTTCGGCTAACCCTACAGTCATTTTCATGATGCCAAAACGCACGGTAATTTCACCATCAGAAGTCGGTTCACTTAACACCTCAGCCGTTTGACCAAACCGGGGAATTCTAATCCGATCTCCGACTTTCGGTTTAAACTCTGGCGGCGGTTTAGGGGGTTCTTTTCGAGAGGGTAAATACTGTTGAGCAATTTGATTTAAAGCCTCCGTTGCTTGGGTGGTATCTTGACCCGTTGGGGTTCCTTGTTGTAAGCGCCGAATCACTTTAGCAATTTCTGATTTAGCTTGAATTAAAGTGTCTTGAATTGCCTGTTCTTGAACTTGCTTTAACTCCCGTTCTCTTTGTTTTAATGCGGCTGCTTTTTGGGCTAATTCCTGATGCAAACGTTCTGTATCTTTTAATAACTGACTAGCGGCTTTAGCTTTGGTTTCCTGTTGACGACGTTGGGCTTCTAACCCCGCAATAACTTGATTAACTTCCTCGGAACTTTCCCCGACATAACTCGCCGCTTGTTCGACAATTTCTGAGTTTAATCCTAAACGTTTGGCAATGGTTAACGCATTAGAACGCCCTGGAATTCCCCATAATAATCGATAGGTGGGTTGTAAGGATTGTTCATCAAATTCAACGGAGGCATTTTCAAACCGTTCATCTTCATATTTTAACGATTTCAGTTCGCCAAAGTGAGTGGTGGCAATAGTTAATAAGCTATGATCCGCTAAATATTGTAAAAGGGCGATCGCTAAAGCACTGCCTTCCGTTGGATCGGTTCCTGCCCCCACTTCATCTAATAGAATTAAACTCGAAGATCGAGTCTTTTCTTCCGTCTCACCTTGAGAATTAATAGCTGCTAAAATCCGACTAATCCTGCGAATATGACCGGAAAATGTCGATAAACTTTGCTCAATGGATTGTTCATCTCCAATATCAGCTAAAACCTGCTCAAACCAAGGTAATTCTACGGGTTCTCTCGCCGGAATAAATAACCCCACCTTTGCCATTAATGCTGCTAATCCAATAGTTTTTAAAGTAACCGTTTTACCCCCGGTATTAGGGCCAGTAATGGCTACAACTCGAATTTTGGGATGAATTAAAACATCAATGGGAATAACAGGGAAGCCTTGTTCCTGTTGCTGTTGCCACACTAATAAAGGATGGCGAAGTTGTCGGAGGTTAATAGGATTTGAAGTTGCCTCTTCTGAGGATTCTACATCAATAAATTTGGGGGGATTCGCTTCTAACCACAGGCTATAACGAGCTTTAGCAACGGCTAAATCCAAAGTAGTGACAATGATTAATAATCGTTCTAAATCAGGTTTAACCGCTCCAACTTGTTCGCTTAAAGCTTGTAAAATAATTTCTTCTTCGGCTTTTTCTTGCCGTTGAATTTGTCGGAGTTGATTATTGAGATCAATGGTGGCTTTCGGTTCAATATAGAGGGTTGAACCGGTGGTTGAGCTATCATGAACAATCCCTGGAATTGCATCTTTTTGAGACGCTTTTACAGGGATAACAAAGCGATCGCTCCGTTGGGTAATTAATTGTTCTTGAACTGCATTAGATTTTCGTTGAATAATATTTTGTAGAATCCCATAAATTCGATCTCGAAGACTGCGTAACCGTCCCCGAATTTCTCCTAATTTAGGGCTGGCGCGATCGGCAACATCTCCCCGTTCATCAATACAGCGATGAATCTCCTGTTCTAATTCAGGATAGGTTCGCAATTCTGAGATTAAGTCTGTTAAAATAGGAATATCAGATTGGTTATCAATACTACGTCTTAACTGCCTTGCACCTGCTAAAGTCGTTGCAATATTAAGCAGTTCATTTCCTGATAACATTCCTAGGCGTTCTACCCGTTCTAAATAAACGCCAATGTCTTCAATTCCTTCAAATTTTAAACCCGTTTGTCGCAGTTCTAAGGTGTAAGCTTCTTTAGTTTGAGCTAACAGTTGCAGGGTTTGGTGTACAGTCGTGGGAATCTGTAAATGCTGCGCCGCCACAGCACCGAGTTTTGTCGCCGTAAAGGTGGATAAATGGCGACATAACCGTTCCCATTCTAATAGATCTAGGGTTTCTGTTTGAATCAATGCCTCAAAATTTAAAAGTGTAATGTTGACATACTACATCATTGTAACTGATTTGGGAATTTTCTTCAATCCTCCCTAGGAAGAGATAGGGTGGAAAGGCGGAAATCACGATGATTTTAACCTTAAAATTCTTTCTGCAACGGCGGGTAAAACTGGGATGACGGATAAACGATTTCCCCGTTTTACAACGCCAAATTCTTCAGAATTAAAGGTTTGTTTCAGGGTATTTAAACTAATCATACGCTGAAATTGCTCCACAAATTCAACTTTCACCGTATACCATCTCGGAGAATTGGGCATAGCTTTCGGGTCAAAATAGGGACTCTGAGCATCAAATTGAGTGGGATCAATCAGATGATTTTCAATAATTTTAGCGAGTCCCACAATTCCGGGAAGTTTAGTATTAGAATGATAAAAAAACGCCAGATCCCCAATTTGCATTTCTTTAAGGAAATTTCGCGCTTGGTAATTTCTAACCCCATCCCAGAGGGAAATGTGATCGCGTTTTAAATCCTCAATACTATAAACATCCGGTTCAGATTTCAGTAACCAATAATTCATCATCCTTAACTTTTTAAAGCCGTCTCCATTAAAATATCATGGGCGCATAATTCGGGAGCATTTTCAGCAGGACGACGTTGAATATATTGACCATCAGGTTGTAAATCCCAAGCTTTACGATTATCGGATAACATAATTCCTAAAATCTCTTCTAACTCTTTAGCAATATCAGGATCTTGAATGGGAGTTATCGCTTCAACGCGGCGATTTAAGTTGCGGGGCATCCAGTCGGCTGAACCAATATAAACCTCCTCCTGTCCGCCATTATTAAAATAGAAAATCCGAGAATGTTCTAGGAATCGTCCAATAATACTAATCACCTTAATATTATCACTAATTCCTTCTAAACCGGGACGCAAACTACACATTCCTCGGACAATTAAATCAATCCCCACCCCCGCTTGAGAAGCTGCATATAAAGCTTCAATAATTTCCGGGTCAACTAAGGAATTCATTTTAGCAACGATTCGACCTGTTTTACCTTGATGAGCGTGTTCGGTTTCTCGATCAATTAAGTCTAAAAATCGTTGTCGCATATTCACAGGCGCAACCAACAATTTCCGATAGGATTGTTGACGGGAATATCCGGTTAAAAAATTGAATAAATCTGTTAAATCTGCTCCCAGTTCAGGTCGGGCACTTAATAATCCTAAATCGGTATACAGTTTAGCTGTTTTATAATTATAGTTTCCGGTTCCAATATGAACATAACGGCGAATTCCGTCCGCTTCCTGACGCACGACCATCACAACTTTAGTATGGGTTTTTAGTCCGACTAATCCATAAACAACATGAACCCCCGTTTGTTCTAGTTTTTTCGCCCATTGAATATTATTTTCTTCATCAAATCGAGCTTTAATTTCGACTAAAACCGCAACCTGTTTTCCATTTTCTGCCGCATCAATTAAAGCCGTGATAATCGGAGAATCCCCGGAAGTACGATATAAAGTCATTTTAATCGCTAAGACATTCGGATCATGGGCAGCTTGATTAATAAACTGTTGAACTGTTGCCGAAAACGATTGATACGGGTGATGCACTAAGACATCTTTTTGTCGTAAAATCGCAAAAATATCTTTTTCATCTTCTCCTGATGTCGTTGGAATAATATCTTCACTATCCTTCATCCAACGCGGTAAAACCGCACTCCAAGGTTTATCTTTTAATTCGGGTAAGGGTAAACTGAGAAAAAACATTAAATCCCGGAGTCCCATTAACCCATCTACCGTATAAATATCTTCTGATTCTAATTCTAATTCATCGGCTAATAAACTGCGTAAATAATCGGGCATTGAACTATTAATTTCCAGACGAACAACAGATCCTCCAACGCGGCGTTTTCGCAATTCTTGTTCAATGGCTAATAATAAATCATCCGCTTCATCTTCTTGAACCGCTAAATCAGCATCCCGTGTAATCCTAAAAATGTAATAATCTTGAATATCCATTCCGGGAAATAACGATTCTAAATTATGGGCAATTACTTGACCAATGGGAACCCCAATCCAAGCCGCAAATTCCCCATTGGCTTGTCCTCGTAATTCTTTAGGTAAGGAAATAAATCGCGGAAAAGAACTCGGTACTTTCACCCGCGCAAATAATTCTTCTTTGGTTTCGGGATTTTTGAGAACAACCGCTAAATTTAAACTCAGATTTGATAAATAGGGAAAGGGATGGCTGCGGTCGATGGCTAAGGGCGTTAAAACCGGGAAAATTCCCTCTTCAAAATAACGCTGTAAATAGGTTCGTTGTTCTTGATTGAGATCAATATAATTTAATAAGTGGATTCCATTTTTAGTTAATTCGGATTTAATCTGTTGTTCAAAATATTGATGCTGTTCCGTGACCATCGGTAACAACCGTTCATGAATGGCATTGAGTTGTTGTTGGGGTGTCCGACCATCGGGAGTAACTTTATTCACTTGAGCTTCAATTTGTCGCTTAATTCCAGCAACGCGCACCATAAAAAATTCATCTAAATTAGAACTAAAAATCGCTAAAAATTTCAGTCGTTCTAACAAAGGTGTTCGAGGATCTAAAGCTTCTGCTAAAACGCGACGGTTAAACTCTAACCAACTCAGTTCTCGGCTGAGATAATATTGAGGAGCTTTAAGATTGATGTCTTTGGTAATTTTTGGCTCGGTTTTTTTAGATTTGGACATAATTGAAGATTTCAGATCGGGTAAACCTAACCTTTATTGTAATTCTTTAGGGTCAGAACCGTCGCAAAAACCCAGTTTTTTAAGAGAATGAAGTGATGGCAGATTCAGGAAGAGAATAAAAAGCTCAGTTTTTTGGGGTTAGTACGTCAGTTCTGAGGGTAAAAAGGGGGAAACATGAAGTTGACTTGAGAAAACCAGATCCATCTAGGTTAGATTCTGGTTAATAAATGTTTAAATTTAGGAAGATATTACAACTTAAAATTCATCCCCACTATTTTATCAATGCTAGTTCAGCCAATTCAAAGCTTGACTAATTTGTTCGGCTAATTTTAAGGGTCGAAAAGGTTTTGCAAATACAGCCGCTACCTCCATTCCTGAAAAATTTTCTCGTTCCCACTGTTGAGCTTTTGCGGTCACTAAAATCACCGGAATATTTTGGGTATGGGGATTAGATTTTAAATATTCTAGTGTCACCCTGCCATCCATATCAGGCATCATCATATCTAATAAAATAGCATCGGGTTGATGGTTAGCAGCAAGGCTTAATGCTTCTTCGCCACAACAAGCCGTAATCACCTGCCAACCTGCCCCTAGTTCTAATCCTAATTTAGCGATCGCCCGGACATCGGGTTCATCATCTACAATTAAAATTTGTTTGTTCAGCATAACATTTATCCCTGTAATCTGATTAGTTTGCGTCCTTATTGGTGACAGAGTTAACTCCATATTTTAACTCAAAATCGAGAAAATATCGAGAATTTGTTTAGAGTTAATTCTAGGAGTGAGTTTAACAGATAGGAAGCATCACATAAAATATACTTCCCTGTCCTAAATGACTTTCAGCCCAAATTTTTCCTTGATGTTGTTCAACCATCAGGCGACAAATTGCTAATCCTAAACCTGTCCCGTTCTTGGTTCGAGAATCAGAAGCATCCACTTGTTCAAAGCGCTCAAAAATGATTTCTAGTTTATCAGTAGGAATTCCTCGACCCTGATCTTTAACTTGCAAACAAATGTAAGAAATTTGTGAGCCATTTTCCTTTAATTTTACCACTTGTGCGCTCATCCAAACCTTCTGTTTCGGTTCAGAAAATTTAATGGCATTACTTAATAAATTTGTTAAAATTTGAACGATGCGATCTGGATCTACCCACAGATAAAAATCAAACGGATCAACCTCAAATTTAATTTGAGATTGATCTGCTATGACTTGCATTGCTTCTTGAGCTTTAATCATTAAATCTGCTAAATTACAGTAAACCTTTTGTAAGGAAATTTTACCCGATTTCATTCGTTCTAAATCCAGAATATTATTCACCAGTCGAATTAATCGTTCTGTATTATTAATCGCAATGCTTAATAAATTTTTCCCTTGTTCTGTTAGCAGTCCTAACTGTCCCGATGCTAATAAATCTAATCCCCCCACTAAAGAAGTTAATGGAGTTCTTAATTCATGACTGACTAAAGAGATAAATTCATTTTCTAAACGGCGACGTTCATTAATATTTCGGGAAACCCCGACCACTAATTGATCTCCCTGAGCATCTTGAGAAACAGACCAATTTGAACTATACCAATTCCAGGTTCCATCTTGATGTTTAACCCGAAATTCAATATCGAATTCTTGTTTTCCGCTTGTAATGACCGTTTGAAAGACAGTAAAAGTTTTCGATATATCCTGTGGATGGATAAAGAGTGTAAAGAGTTGTCCTTCAAGTTCATGAGGGAAATAGCCAGTTAATGTTAATAAATTAGGCGCGATATATAATAATATTCCTTCGGCATTCATTAAATAAATTATATCATGAGCCGTTTCAACAATTCGTCTAAATTTTTCTTCACTAGCTTTTAAATCCGCTTCGGCTCGTTTTTGATCAGTAATATCTCGAAAACACCAAACTCGACCAATAATCGTTTGACCCAACTTTTGAGGACAAGAGTAACGTTCAAAAACGCGACCATCCTTTAATTCTAATAAATCATAACTATCTTGTTCTGGTTGAGAATATAACTCCTTAACCTGTTGAAAAAAAATCTCTGAATCTTTAACTTGATTCGCTAAATATTGTACTCTTTTATAATGATTGGGTTCCTGAAAAAGCTCAGGATGAATTGACCACATTTCTAAAAAATGGCGATTATAGGTAATAATATTACCTTGATTATCAACCGCTAAAACTCCCTCTTGAATTGATTCAAAAGTCGCTTGTTGTAAGGATAGAGAATGTTTAAGAGCATCTTGAGCTTGTCGCCGTTCCGTCGCGTCGGTTCCAACGGACAAAATTTCTATCAGTTCACCTTTGGCATTAAAAATTGGTCGATTTGACCAAACAACCCAAGCGCGTTCACCCTGTTTACAACTATTTTCATTTTCATTTAAACTATAATTTTCACGATGATGACAAATATCATCCATTAAAGCCTGTAAATCCCGTCCTGATGTTTCCGTTTCAGGAACAATTGTTCCAACTACATTTTGACCGATAATTTCTTCAAGTTGGAATCCAAAAAAATTTTGTCCATAATTATTTAGAAATTTAATATTACCTTTTGCATCCCATCTCAAAATAATACAATTTGCGGTTTCGACTAAATCTCGATATTGAGATTCTCGTGCTTTTAACGCTTCTTCTGCTTGTTTTTTCTCAGTAATATTCCGTCCTAAAACTACTAATCCTTTACGAATCCATAAAATTATGATTTCCTGTCCCTGAAGATTTAAAACCTTTCCTGAAATCCTTAAAAAAAATAGTTCTTCTCCTCGTTGTAGTTCATAATTGATGGGACAATGATTGCCCTTTTCTATTTCTGGGTTAAGATAAGTTGATGTTGAAATCGGTTTTCCGTTTTGGGTGAAGGGCAGACAATCATTTAAGGAAAGATCCACAAGAGAATTGAATTCAAAGGAATGATTTTCTCTACAGTCTAAAACCAACTCTTTAAAGGCTGTATTATAACCTTGAATTCGAGCCTCTTTCGTTAGCCAAACGCAAGCATCTGTTAGATAATCTAAGCTGATACTGAGAAGGGTTAAAATAGAGGATTCTGTTGCACATAAATCGGGCGATAAGGTAATCATAAATTTGACCCTGTTCATAGAGGTTCAAAATCAATTCCTGGTTTCTCAGAGTCTAATTTATTCCTCAATCGGTTTAGCCTGATTTATTAAGATCTGGGATTCTGACAAACAGATCCATTCTAATAATCTTGAGCTAAAATTCCACAACTTGCCACAGTCGAAGTACCATAGAAATTAGGGTTTATGTCAAACCAACCCCACTGAAAATCTAAGGTTTGATGACGTTGGCGGAGGATGAGATGGCAGTTAAATTGGAACGCCCAATTTTAATGGGAGGGATTGGACTTTCGTTAGGTCTGTGGCTGTTGCAAAGTCTTCAGCATTCAGCGTCCGAATTCGGACAAATGATGCTGTTTAGTTTAGCGTTAGGAAGCGCCGGACTGTGGTGGTGGAAGCAACAAGGGACAGAACCTCTGCAATTGTCGCCCCCTCCAGAATCGTTAAATCAGGATTTAGTGGAAAAAGCGATCGCCCAAACCCAAGCTCTGATCCAACGTCTAGCCACTGAAACGGCAACTCAGGACAGCCGTTTAGAAGCCCTACAGCAGCAAACAGAACAACTCAAGACTCATCTGCAACGAACAAACCTAAATATCGCCCTGGTGGGTAACAAAGGCGTGGGAAAAACAGCTTTGTTACAACGGTTGCAGTCGGACTGGCTGACTCAACAGTCTCAAACTTTAAGTTTGACAGAAGTTTCAGCAACCGATCTCAATTCTCCTATCCCCAATTTAACGACTGCGGATGTGGTTTTGTTTGTGACCGGGGGAGATTTAACTGACCCGGAATTTAAAATTCTTTCTGGACTGGTGGCAAATTACCATCGAGTTATTTTAGTGTGGAATAAGCAAGATCAATATTTAGTCGGTGATCAACCTGTAATTTTGCAACAGTTAAAAACCACATTAACTGGGGTGTTATCCTCGGATGATATTATTGCGATCGCCGCGTCTCCAAATCCGGTGAAAGTTCGTCAACATCAAGAGGATGGAACCGTTCAAGAATGGCTAGAAGCGCAATCACCGATTCTGGATTTGTTAACAAAACACCTTGATTTTATTGTCAGTCAAGAACAACAAGCTTTAGTATTAGCAACAACCTATCGGGAAGCATTAGGGTTGCGACAAGAGGCGAAAGAAATTGTTAATCAATTACGTCGAGAACAGGCGTTACCTTTGATTGAACAATATCAATGGATTGCGGCGGCGGCAACAGTAGCGAATCCAGTTCCAGCTTTAGATATGTTAGCAACGGCGGCGGTTAATGCTCAATTAGTCATGGATTTAGGGGCGATTTATCAACAAAAATTCTCCCTTCAGCAAGGTCAAGAAGTTGCAACGACGATTAGCACTCAGATGTTGAAATTAGGGTTTGTGGAAATCTCCACCCAAACTTTAACCTCATTGTTGAAAAGTAATACCGTGACGTTTATCGCCGGAAGCCTAGTTCAGGGGGTCAGCGCGGCTTATTTAACCCGAATTGCTGGGTTGAGTTTAATTGAGTATTTCCAAGCGCAGGATATCCAGTTAGAAGCCCCTGAAAATCCAAGCCTGAATTGGGATAACCTCAAGAAAACCCTGCAAACGGTCTTTCAGCAAAATCAACAAGCCAGTTTATTACAGTCCTTTGTGACACAGGCGATCAATTATTTTACGGTGCAATTCAAACCCAAGCAAACTGTTGAATCCTCCGTGTCTTAGGTTGTTTCCCCTCTGTGTTCCCCAGTCCTCAAAAAAAGTTTGGGAACTGGGTTTACATTTCTGGAGTTTATGCTATAGTTAGAAATTGTGAAACGCACTGCGGGTGTAGTTTAGTGGTAAAACTATAGCCTTCCAAGCTATTAATGCGGGTTCGATTCCCGCCACCCGCTTTACAAAACACTATATTTATTCATTCCCTCTAACCCCTACCCTATCTACGGCGTAGGGGTTTTTAATTATTGGGATTAACAATTTAACTTTCTCAGAATTTGACTCGTATTTGACTCGCACGAGTCAAGCTGACGAGTCAAATTTTAGGTAATCCCTAAACCTTGTTTTCAAACTCTTTAGACATCACCATTCCCCAGACACAACACCGCCAATAATGGTCAATCCTTATTTAATAGCCGGAGTAACGGCAGTCAACCTCACCCCAATTTTTAATCCCAACAACAACGACAGCGATCGCTCTCCCAATCCCCCAAGAAACTTGATAACGGAAACGGTCAGAGCCAGACTTTCAATGTCTACCCCACACAATATAAGTAAGCCTGGAACAACAGGCCCCTATCATTTATATCTACGGTTCTGCCAAACCACTGCGGTCAGATTTCAGGACTGGGTGAGTCGTTGGCTCTGAGTTGTTGCAGCGTCTCTCGGATTCTGGGTTTAAATTTTCCCACAGTATTACCCTGGAAGCTTAGGACTCTATTTAATACCCGGATTGCCTCAGAGATAACTGGATTGTTAACCCCCCAAATACCCCACTGATTCAGTGCCACCGCTTATTCCAGGTTTTTAGGCGCCGCTTTAATCACAGTAGCCACAGCAGTAGGAATATTAGTAATATTTTTTTGAATTTTGAGTTTAAATTTTATTCATTTGTATATCTAACTGGTGCAACTGGTGCAAACCCTTGATATATAAGGCTTCAACTGGTGCAACAACTGGTGCAGAACTGGTGCAGAACTGGTGCAACTGGTGCAAGTTCTCTAAAAATCACCCCCAACAGACAACCCCCTTTGACGGAATGGGACACCGGGGGGATTGCGATCGCAATTGTTAAAATAAACTTGAATACAAGTATTGAGGAGCTAAGGAAACAGAATGAAGAACTGAACACTACCCTTGAGACTAATACCCTAAAAACCGAGTTGAATAAGGGTAAACAAAACTTGAATACAGGTATAGTTACAACAGAACAATCAAACCTGAATACAAGTATATGTACGACGGAACAATCAAACCTGAATACAGGTATAAATCAACAAGTAAAGGATATCCTAGAGGATAGCCTAACCTTAAAAGCTAATGCTGGGGGAAAAATTAAAAACGCTATCAGGCAAGCTTTAACCCTACTGAAATAAATTAAATCCCCTTTATTAAATTTAAGGGGGATTTTTATTTAATCAATTTTCATTGCAACAACTGAACTCAAAGATCCTGAATTATAAAAATTGAAAAGAGGCACTCCTAAATTTTCTGTAGATCTCCCTAAAAGATTTATAGGCAATTCTTCTATTTTGTTCATTGCTTCTAAATCATTATTGCTTAATTTATGGATTTCAATTCTTTTGGCAATAAAATCCCAAATAAATTTTAAATAATAAAAATTATTATTTAACAAGTTATTATTCACGCTCCCAAAATAGAGTACAGAGTTTCCAATATAGGGCGATATAAATCTCTGACTAAACAATAAATTTCCGGTTGTGAAATCTGTGTTCATTGCTAAAATGTTATTATTAGCAGGTATGCCAATTCCGACTCTTAATCTGTTTGCGGAAACTGTTGTAAAGGTAGTTTCAAAATTCACGAATAACTCAAGCTTACTGGCAGACAATGGAAATGAAAAAGAATTAAATTGAATATAATTATTTTGGCTATTAGCAGTAAAAGTAAAATTATTAAAAATCAATCCTCTGGTAGCATCCAAAGTATAACCAGAGTTGCTAAAAGTTTTGGTGCTTAAAATTTGGTTTATGTGACTGGTCACACCCCCAAAACCTGCACTATTAGCTGTTCTGAAATCTAACCAACCATTAGTAATATTTAACGAATTTCTAGCAATCAGAATAGGACTAGCCGGTCTATTCCAATCATTGCTAGATAGATTCTTATTCCTAATCTCAACCGGATAACTACCGGAAGTCGTCGCAATACAATCAAAAATTATTTCTTCTGGAGAGATTCTAACATTTGATATTTCCCCAGCGCCACAGATGATTTGAGAATCTGGGATGAAGTTTGATCCTTTAATCGTTATTTCAGAAGGTTGCCCAATTAAAGCGGTTCCCTTTATTTCAGAAATAAAGGGAGTTATTGAATTTGATTTGTTATTGAAATTATTCCAACTTGTCATAAATTTTTAATAATCGCATTAGCTAGTTGAATATTAGCTTTAATGGTTTGACCACTCTCACAAATGGTTTTAATTTGTTGCCCGTTAATCTGCATCGCGTATTCCTGCTGTCCGCTTAATAATTCAAAGCTGTAAAGGGTAGGCGTTGGATCAAATCCAATCCCTATATAAATTGAAATTGGATCACCATTGCTATCGGCTTTATTTTCAAGACTTAAATTAGCAAATCGGACATTGTTACTAGCATCTGCTGGAATAATTTCTACCCCGTCAGCATTATCAGAAATCGTGATTGTTGATGCGGCGCCAAAATCACCGGGAACTAGGTTTTTCTGGGGTGTAGTCGTTGATTGTTTGGAAAATGTTGTCCACATAATTATTTCCTCTGGTGTTTAAATATCTTTAATCTCTACTATTATATACATCCATTTCCGAAACAGGACGCAATATAAAATCTGTTGTGGGTTTTTCCTTCGCTTGTTTACTATCTTTCTTTGTGTACCCGTAATCATTCGAGATATCATCCGCAAAAAATTCTAAATTTTCACCTCCTCCTTTTCCATTAGCGATTTCAGTATCTTCCCGTTGATTTGCGCGATGTTTCTCAATTTTCAATACAGCTTCTTTAACCTTCGATTCAATACTTTCTGCTAGAGCCGCCTTCGGATCTTTTTTGGCTAATCTAGCACCTCGTCTGCTACTGGGGGTGGGAGTAGAAGATTCAATCGATTCGATTACATCATCTTTTTTTGATAATTTAATCTTTCTAGGCATTTTTATTCCTTATTATTATTATCTTCAACCTTTTTTGTTCATCATCCACCAGAAATTTCCTCCTTCCTTTGTCCCGATAAAGGTTTTGATTTTCAATGGTATTTTAGCATTATTCATGAATTTATCTAAAATGCTAAGGGTTTTTTCTGGGTTATCCAGATCTAAAGTTTTAATAAGCTGATCCTCTGAGGGTTTTTTTTGGTCAAATCCGACTTTCTGACCTAATGAAATATCGAAAGGCGTTTCAACATTTTCTATTTTCTCCCGAATAGGAACATCTAAAAATTTAGTAATAGCGTTAACCGTTCCATTAATTAAATTTATTAACTTCAGTAACTGGACACTAATCCAACTTAATCGCATTAACAAATTTAGCACAGCAACTAAATCAGAATTTTGTTTTTGGCTTAATTCTATTATTTTACCTGTTGCTGCCGTATTATTGATAAATTTCATTGTTAAAGGCTGATCGCCTTCTTTCATGATGTTGTTATCGGCGATGGAGACTTCTACCTCTCCACAAGTACGATGATCTAATGTTCTGAATAAAATATTTAGGATTGCATTGTAAGTCAATGCTTGCGTATCATCTTTTCCCCCTGGGATAAATAGATGATTAGGGATTTCTATTCCTTTTTCAAGGAAATCATCCCCACCCAACATTTCATAGATATCATTAATCATTTCTTTAGTTTCTTCGCAGCATTCATCCATAACAGGTGTCCTTGTAGGTGTATTAGATTTTTGCCTTGGTTTGATTGATGGTATCTCAACTATTTTTAAATTTGGTGTTCCGGGTAGCCATTTCACCCTATTCGGTATTCCGTCATAATTGTCTATTTTGAGAAACCATTGCATATTCTGATTATCATAAACCATAAATACTCTAGTATTCCATGAAGGGGTAATAAAATTAGGTTCCCTTGTATTTCCCCCATAATCACTCAGCCAATGAGTGATTCCTTCACCATACCAATATCGTTGATGCTCGTTGTTTTGCCCTTCAGGGACAAAGGTTTCTTGTCCTTGGTGGATCTGTGTTGTCCAGGGTGCAAAAGTATAACTTGTTCCCAAAGCTTCATAAAATGCTACTTTTGTCTCAGGCGATAATTTATTAAAAATAGGAATAATTTTATCGCCTACATCAGTATGCGCGCTATCACCTCCATCAATTGGTAAAAACCAATATGTACTATCTCCTGATAGCATTTTATAATAATCCGTCTCTCCCGAACCCTCATACATAATTGCATAAGTTTTACCAGGAAATACAGGAATTTCTATCGGATCAGATAACCCAGACAACCCAGAATCATTAGGCGGATCAGGTTGATTTTTATCATTTTTTTTAATATCTTCCTTAGTTTTTGGATCGGGTTCTGTAATGGGCTCGCTGTTTTTACAAGCCGGATCTACTCGTGTTTCTGTATTAACAACTTGTCCTAAAATTTTATAAAAAAGTGTAGTAGTACATCCTTCTTTTGTGCCTGTAATTGTCATTGTATTGAAGCCAAAACCTATCGCGCTATTATTAGCATCGCGGGGATCAATCGTGACAGAAACAACCCCTAAACCTAGAGAGATATCGCCTTTTGCAGAAACACCTAATCCTACGCTACCAAAGCCTAACCCCAAACTTATATCACCCTTAGCATTTACCCCTAAACGAGTTGCTCCTACTGCTTTAGATACTCCTGATAATCCTGATGAGGATTTGGCACTTGAACTAAGGGATGACGAAGATGATCTACTACTCCCGCCACTATTGCCAGACGGTGGGCGTTTAAAAGGTGCAATATTGTTTTTAGCTTGACTTGCCGTTTTAGGCTGTAAATTACTTGCGCTAAAACCTTTTCCTGATGCTAAATTTTTAGCTTGTGATGCTGTTCTTCCTGATCCTAGATTATTACTAGAACTAGGCGGGGGGGTTGCTGATAGTTTCGGCGATGTTATTACCATAGTTTTTAATTAATAATCGAATACATATTGATCGCAGTTCACGGTTCCTTTTGCGAGTGCTTCTCCTAAAACGTATAAAGGTAGTGTAAAGAATGCCCTTTTGTCGTAAGTTTTTAAATACCCTAGCGATCCGCCGCCTAGTGAAATAATTTCACCATGCTCCCATGTAAAACTATCTCCCGGATTCAGATATGGCGATAATGGTGTAGTAAAATAACTACTCCCAAATGAAAAAAATAATTTTTTATCAGTATTATTTGTTAGATAAATTAATGCTCTTTTGTCTGTTTCTTCTAATATCCTAACTGGAGTCGGAGTCAAAGGAATATTAATCGATTTTAATTGATCATGTACTATTTTTTTTTCTCTTTCTTTATATTGTGCTGTTCCACTGAATCCCCCGTTTATAATAATTTGATTCTCTACGGGTGAACCATAGGTAGGGTTAGGTGTAGTACCTAACTTGCAGATATCAGTAGAAATATAATAGGCTTCATTTAGATTGTTGAATATCAGATTTCCATTAGGCATTATATAGGGAATTAAATCTAAAAATCCAGCTAATCCACCATTGTATAAATATTCATTGATCGGGTGATTGCGATATGCTGTATCAAAATTTTCTGCAAATTCAGTCTGAAAAAATTGCGATCCTTTTGATAATCTTTCGTCTTCCCATTTTCGGTGTGGATTATAATATTTTGAATCAAAAGGGTACATCTCCCTAAGATAATCATTATTATAATTAATTAATTTCAGTAAATACTGGAATGCTTCTGATGATCTATCGCTGCCGTAAGGAAATCTATTACTCGCTGAAAACACAAATCCTTTAACTAATTTAATCTCTACAGCATATCCTGTTAATGGGTTATATTCTCTTTTGAAATTAACAGTTTTCGCTTGCTGAGTTATTATAGAATCCCGTTTATTACCAAGTGCCTCCAACTTTGAAGAAGGTATTTGTGGTAAGCCAGGAAAGTCATAATGTATTTGTAGATATTCGATTTTTAAACTTGCTACTAAAGTTTTTAGATCAATATGTTCTAATGGAATTGATTCTAACAATAATTGTCTGGGATCATAGATTTGTGCTGTTACCCATAATCTTCCTCCGTCTGCTGTATCATCTGAAATTGGTGATGGTAAGGATTCCCCTTGCATTCCCCCGTGAATACACAATGACTTAATTTCACCTAAAAACTCTAATTTATCCATTGTTTTTACTCTCTCTAGTACCAATAATTTTTATTTTTGTCTCATTACAAATAATGTAATTATCGGGAATATTATTGTTTACAATAGTACCCGCACCAATAACGACATTACTACCAATTGTTATTCCAGGTAAAATAATTACACCCGTGCCTATCCAAACATTATCACCAACAATTACAGGCTTAAGAATGTAATCATCAGAAAAAGGTAATCCATGATTATAATCGTGATTCGCCGAAAGGATTGTTACATTGCAAGCTATAACAGTATTCTTGCCAATTGTTACGCCCCCCCTGCTTCTGATTACCGTATTCTTGCCAATAAAAACATTATTACTAATTTGTGTCTTTTTAGGATAATCAATAGATATATTTTTAAGTTTATTATTAAATCTATTGATTATTGATTTAATTATGTTTTTTAACATTTTAAAATTCCCCTGTAAGAACAAACGCCCCGCCAATCGACGGGTCAGAATTGGGGAGATAATCTCGAATAATTACAGTATCTTTTTGATGTGTAACTTGACTTTTTCCTATAAACCGTCCTAAGTGTATCGAAAAATTAGGTGTAACAGTTATCTGATCATTTATTACAGGTATAAAATAGGCGCTTCGAGTAACATTACCGACAAAAGAGCTAGATAGATCATTTAGTTCTGCATTAATTACATCATTGGCAACATCAAATATTGCTTCAGCAACATTAACAGGATCAAATAATTGCATAGCCAGGCCATCAACACTAGAATCACTAACAATGTTAAAGGTGATGGGTTTTCCAGGATAAAAGCAATAAATATCGAACATTTTAAATCCTGTAGTGTTAGTGTCACTATTTTTTATTTTGTTAAGATTTATTAAATACTGTGTTGGATCACTATCAAAATCATTAACGTTTCTAGGGATGTAATTGTTTCCTGTTCCTAGCAGAAGACGTACTTGTGGATTAATCATCAGATCCTCTAGTAATGTGCTTGTGTAAATATAAAAATCTAAATCAGTATCCCATTTTATCGCAAAAAATAATTCACTAGGTTCAATCGCTTTAATAGCTAGCCCTAATTTCCCTAGAGAAGTATCTGTAAAGCGATCTTCAGAAATTAATTCACTTTGATCAATTAATGCGTAGGTATCATCAAGATTCTTCCAATAAAGCCTAATCCCACCCGATACAATATCTAAGGATAATTCTCTATTTATTGGCTCTGTGCTTGTCCCTACTAAATCAATAAAAGTGTCAAGCTCTAAAATTGTCAAACTGACACTTTTAGCAAATTGATAGATAGGGCTACCGCTTCCTGCTCCTCCTGTATCTATAGCATTCACTGTTTGCAATCCTGACCAACCAGCAGGAATTATTGGCATAATTAATAAATAAAGCAATATAACTATTATGACAGCAGCAGAACTAAAACCGGAAGACATTAGCAAAATCAGAGGGGAAACCCTGAGCACTTCTTTGACAGATAAGGAAAGAGCGCCGGATGAAAATTTTTTCGCTGGCATTAGCCAATTTTTTAAGGATGCCGTCAAAGCCATCGCTAATTCGGATAGCTGGTGGGCAAAGTTAGTCAAAACAGCAACTTTGGTCAGCAACATTGCAGGAGGAGCTTTTTCGGGGGCTTTGATAGGTTCGTTCGCAGGATTTCCTGGCATAGTTATCGGTGCGGCGGTAGGAGGAGGTTTTGCTGCGGCTGGCACTGTTTTCGCGGGGTATGTTCTTCAAAATGGCAACCCTATTGCCCCTATTTACAATGCTTTAAATGCAACAAAAAATCTTGCTTTAGCTGGAAGTGCTCTTGCAGCTTCATTCGCAATTCAGCAAGTTACGGGGGTTACAATTCCTCAAATGGTGTCGGGTCTATTAAATTTTGGAGATATTATCTATGACTTCAATTTTGATATCCCAGATAGTGAAATTTGGAAGCAGATCACGGCAATAATTGATTCGCTTTATGGTCAAGCAGGTCAGTTTTTGGGCTCTAGTTTTATGCGGTTTGTATTGACGGGTATTATGTCGCCGCCGAAAGTAACAATCGACATTAATGGCTTGGCGCTGGCTTATTCTGAATATGCCGATGATAAGCGCAAGGAACTTTTACAAGGAATAACCAATTTTTCTTGGGTAGGGCTAAATGCAGCGAAACGGATTGGATTTTTATTTTCATTTTTGAAGGGTAGAAGTGCGGTTAAATTAGCTGTGGCATCTATGCCCGGTTTAAAAGAAATCAATCCTGATTTTGTACGCTTAATTGAAGGATGGGGGGACGAGGAGAACCCAAATACTAAAGAGAACGAGATTAAAGACTGGAAGATTAGTACCTGGGTTGAATCTAAAGTTGACAGTATTGCCGATCCTCGAATTAAATCCTTTGTGGAGGGAATGTTGGACGGGATGAAAGACGTAATAGAGGACGATGTTGAGGAGTATTTCGAGTTCCGTTACGCCTAATTGAAAACGAAAACCCCTAGGCTCCTAGAGGTTAGAATCTTAGAAATGCTTTTTATATTATATCAAATAAGGTTTGGCGGCGGTAACATTAGTCGTACCATTGGTTACGGTAATCGGATAATCGGTTAGGGTTGCGTTAACGAGTAGCTGTTGTGCCATATTCATCTCGGTTACATTCGCAAAATCAAAATCAATGCACATCAAACTACCGGGGTTTTGGGCAATAATTAATTCTTGTTTTTGCTGAAACATTAAAACATGAATTAAAGCGTCAACTAAGCTTGTCCGATTAAAAGGATAAATCCCAGTCCCGTCCGTAAAATCATAATTAAAATAATTTTTAATTAAGAAAGTCCCATTATCAATTGTCGCTTGTAAATCCTTAAGAGTGACGGTTGTTACTTCTTTGGTTAAATCTTCTTTAATGTCAATAATTGTGTCATTCGTTAAGTTTAGCGCCGGGTTTTTCTGAATTTCTAAAGTTTTACGCGCTAAACTTAATGTTAAAGATTCTAGGCTTGTGTCAGCAAATTGAGGATATTGAGATGGGGTAATAAGCATATTTCTAAAGAAATGGTGGTGAAAAGCTGCCGTTTGAAACTATTTTTAATATACTTGCTGTTAATGTTTTTCTGGGTGGACGGGGATGGGATGGTTTTTTGCTTTATTGGATAGTAGGGGCAACGATTACCCCTACTATTTTAGAGGATGATGGGGTCAATTGAATTAACCGTAAAGTTTTGCTTAAACTGTAATGTTTGTTTTACGGTTCGTTCGATTCCGTCTCCGACAACAGTAGTATTAATTGTGGTCATTGGTAGTACAGTTGTCATGTCTGGTAATGTTCCGGTATTGTAAGCCGTTTGACATTCTTCGTAAGCCTTAACAAAATACAGCAATTCATCTGTAGGCTGCATTGCATCTACATTTGTACCAATTGCCTCTAGTCCAGATTTAATAATACTGGCATCAGGTAGGGCTAAAATAATATCTTGCGGGTCTAAATCCATCGTTTTTCCTTTTTTTAATTCAAGAATAATTCAATTGTAACGCTCCATTTTAAATCCCATGTAGGATTGTTTTCGATCCAATGATGATTTGCATAAAATTTGCGAACAAATCCGGCTTTTCGGATAAACCAAGGGTTATCAACAATCGAAGTTAAGATGGGGAGTTCAATGAGTTGTGGTTCTTGCGTTGGGTAAATTTTGCGAGTGTCACCAATTAAATTGAAATTGCCTCCATCATCATGATAGTGATGCCTAAAGATGCCAAAGGACCGATACCCAATATCAGGATTTTTCCATCTATCCCAATCCGTTGAAAATTTAAACCTAAATAATTTGTGATCTTGGGTGGGTTCGTCAAAAATTGCCCAAGTTGTACTCGGTTCGTGATTTGTGGCTACTTCTAGCCAAGTTCCGTAGGCATCGGTAAATGGCATTAATTAATTAAACGTAGAATTTGTCGCGTTTGAAATTAGCACTTAAAACAGTTTTACTATGCAAGGTTTTCCCTCCAGCATTAAAATAAGCCATTGCTGCACTAGCATCTGTTACTGCTACTAAAAGGCTGGCCGTAGTCGGTGGGTTTTCTCCATTAGCTAGTCGAACCTGAAGACGTGTACACAGTCCACATCGGACTAATTCAGATTGGTCAACCAAAGGACGTGGCAATAGACTCGCAGGAGCTAAAGTGAATCCGCAGGCTGCCGCAACTTCCGTCGTATAGTCGGCAATACTGGCTTTAAAATAAAATTTTTCGGTCCCTGATTCTGCGTACATGATTTGACTTTTTTTCGCCATTTTGTCTCCTATTATTAATTCAAAGTGTGAAATTAAAAAAATTACCGATATTTAACTCTGGGAACCCCCTTAACGCTAATAATTTTCCCGCCGTCATAATCCATATCAGTTAAAGAACTGACTGCATTTTGAACTTTTTCTAAGTCACAAACCAGGTTAACTGCTCCCCTTTTTTTCCCACCACTTTTTCGATAATTCATTCGTAGCTTGATAAGTAATCCGGCACTAATAGCTTGATTTACTGTTACTGGCATTCCTGTAGCTGCACTTCCAGATGCAACTTTTGTTAATCCTAAAATGGCTGCGATTGCGTCGCTGTAACGATTGGATAATCGGACAACATAGTCCGTTGCGCTTCCCGTTCCCCCTGCTTTAAAAGTAAATAGTGAAGTATTTGCTAGTGTTGGCATTTTCGCGCCTCTTCTGGGGTTGTTTACTCTTTTACCCTAGCATCTAAAAAATATACCTATCAACTTTATGTAAACTTGTACCAGTTTACTTAGTTTACAAAACGGTTTTTTCAAGATTCTAATCTGATTCATTGTACAAATACCCTATATCGTCACATAATCTAATTGGGGCGTCTAGCCGACTCAGAAAAAGTTTAGCCTCATGAAATTGAACATATCCTACTGGACGAGTTCGGCTAGGCTTTATGTTTTTTCCTAATACCGTAATATCTGGTTGAGTTATTGGATAAGCGTTAATTGAGTCAATAGTTATTCTATGAAATATTTTTGTTAAATCAATTATTAAATTTTGCGCTTCATACATTTTTGTAAAAAGTTGTATTCCGTCATTTTGAGAATAAACATAAATATATCCATCATACCCCCTATTCTTGTCTTTCACACTTACTGTTTCTTTCCCCCTATGAATTTTATAAGGGGTTGGAAGAACAAAAAGGTCTCTAATTTTTATTGCAAGATTTCTTACATCTTGCTTAGTTATTTTTGGCAATGGAGAATTAGGATTGTCGGTTTTGTCAACAATCCTAAAACTCATTCTTGATTCTAAAGCAAGATAACCTGGCTCAACATCAGAAGATAATTCTTTAAAATATAAAACTACTTTAGGAAGCCCGACAAAACTAATGGTTTCTGCTCTGTAGCCCGATTCGCTACTAGAGCCAACACTAACAACTCTCATTAAATCTATTAATTGCTGTCTGATTTCCGTTAACGTTCCACTAACAAATCTCCATTTATCATCTAAACTTCTATTTTTCCAAAACTTAATAACTGAATAGCCTAATTTATTAAAATCTTCTAATTGTTTATCGGTTGCTGTTGGTGATGGCTCAATCCATGTAAATTTGGGGCGCTCTGCATAAGGAACCCCCCAATATTTTAAAGCTGCTAAATCTGTATCGTCTGTAATAATAATTCCTTCTCTGTACTCTCCAGTTATCGGATTTTTCTTAAATTCTAGGGAAAAATCCTCAAACCACTGATCAAAATCAATGGTGTAACCCAATCGTTGCCCCAAGATATCGTGACTTGCCTTTATCAGTGAAGCTTGGAGCATAATTGTGGCTTCACTGCCACTAATTAGGTAGGTTTTGCCTTTGTCGAGTTTTTGCGACGGGGAGGTCTCAAAAACCCGATAATTAGGCGATTCCGCGAAAGCCCATTTTCTTCCTTTGGGATCGCGGGTTTTGGTGACTTTTTTGGCTTGCTTAATACTGTTTGCCAAGAATAGCTGCCAATCTAAATCCGTCATTATTGCTAAAATTAGAATAGTAATGTGCCAATTTTAACATTTAAATTCAAAACCCCAAACTATGATGAAAATTTCTGATTTTAACTTAATCTTTCTTTTAGCCTCAAATATTATGGTAATTCTGGTTGCAGTCTGGAAGGCTTCACAGTGGGAAGAAAGATTACAATCCCAGATTACGCAAAACCATAAAGATATTAATGGGGGGCTCGAATCTGTCCGGCAAGAAATACGTCAACGCGATAAATTTTGGGCTATCAAAGTAAATACCCTGATTAAATATCTCGAAAAAACTACTGACTACCAGCCCCCTACTATGGATGATTTCGACGGCGATAAAAGATAACTTTAAGCTTTAACTAAATTTTTTTAGTTAAAGCTTATTAGCGATCGCTTAATTGACCCAACTTGATGAGTATCTATTAATTCAATTGTATATGAAGAATTTAAAAGGTTAGGTGGCGCTATCTCAGTTCCAGACCCTAAAAAACTGATTAAAAAAATTCCACTGTATTACGATGTCAAACTCTCATTCATTGACAAGGACTTTCAGGAGGCGTTGAGTAATTCGCTAAATGTGGATTAAAAAAGAGCGATTCCGAATAATTCGGAATCGTTAAGGATTGACAGTTATTTGATTTTGTACAATATCGTTCACCGCCGTAACTACTGGAATTCCTCTAACCGTGCTTTGACGTTTAACTGGATTTCCTCTAACTTGGCTAATTCAACTCCTAGGTTGATTTCCTGTTGTTTCTGGTTAATCACCTCAATCGTGGTGATTTCATCAGCAACTTGATTATCGGTAGCAGAACGGGCTAACTGGAGATAAATTTCAACATCTTTATTCCGTTGGTTTCTGCGATATCCCCAAACTCCCAACGCTGCACTTGAAACCGAGAAAACTGGGATTAGAGCATCTTTATAGGGGGAAATTTTAACCCATTTGCTTATACCTATTCCTGTACAAACAATTCCCCCAATGATGATCCAGAAGATCATCGGATCAGATTTTAAATTAAGAGCCATGCCACCAATCCCCCCACTATTGATGTCGCACTGGTAAAGATTATTTTTGTCTGTTCATCATCAGTGGTTTTTTCTTTATTCTCAGCCCCTACCAGAAAGATGATAGATATTGGAACACTCACCCCAATAATTAACAGGGTAAATATCCAGTTGTTAACCGCAAAGTGAATGGCAAGGGCCAGATTAAACGCAATTAAACCTAAGCAAAATAGATCAGAAATTCGTGCCTGTTTCATTACATTCCCCCCCGTAAATTAGCGAGTGCTTCCCGCCGTTTAGAGAATTGCTCAGAAATTTGTGCAATTTTTCTTTGACCCTTTTCTTGAGATAGTCCGAGCCGTTCGTTCTGCTCATGAATTTGAGGTGCAATCTTTTCAGCTAAATGCTCCTGAGTTTTGATCGCCTGATCACGAGCGCCGACTATCTGAGTAATCCGGTTGCGAGTATGAACCTGTTCGCTGTTGTGAATCCGTCGAACCGACCCAACGCTACTGGTATCTGCCTGAAACTTCCGGCCGTACAGCCCAACCTGTTGTTCCATTTCCTTGGCGGTTTCTTCTGCCGCTTCCACTTCTTCCGGTGTAATCCGTTGAAAGTTATCAAAGTTTCCTTGATAGTAAGAACTCCAGTTGTACTCCTGACCTGAGATGGATTGAGTAGAGCCAGGAGTAAAGTCAAAACCCTCAGTTGAAGATTTAGATTTTGAACCGCCACCCATAAAACGTCCGAGTAAGCCCATTTTTATACTCCTAATTTGCTAAGAATTTCTTTGAGTTCGGCTTGACCTTCAGCAATCCCTTGAACCGCAGGAATTGTCACGGCTTGTCTGAAAAAGTCAAGGGTTTTCTGTTTGGTAACGTTAGCTTGTTGAGTAGCCCAAACTTCTAACTCTTGAGTCAAATTAAAGGGCATTAAGTGAAATTCCCCAGCTTGAGGAGTGTAAGAAGAAACGGGAATTAAGGGTAGTTGATCCGCAGTTGTTAACGCTGTGGATTCATTAGGAGCAAACTTTTCTTGTCGGCTTTTTTGCCAAGTTTCGTAATTTATCCCCTTACCACTTTTCCCAACTTCAGAAAGATAATTTTCTAGGATATCAAGCCCATATTCGGTGAGTGATTTTCCATCGGGTGAAATACGGTCTGTTTCCCAATAATGAGTTTCTAAAATTCGTGCGATCGGCCCATCTTTTGTTCGGGTGAGATGAGCTACACTCATCCCCACAATGTCGCTTAAATCTTGGGGTGAGTAAACGGTTTCGTTCATTCCGTAAGGCTCCGTAAAGGTTCAGTAAAGGTTTAGTAAACGTCGCGTACTAAAAAATTGGGTTCCGTACTGAATATAAAACCCTCCGTACTGGAGGGTCTACAAAGTTGTTTAAATTGCACAAGATTTTAAAATTACATTTCCAGAAAATCGTCTTCTATTACGTTGCCTTCTTCATCTCTGTTTACTATTAATTCTGCATAAGCATTTTCTACATTTACCGTATGTAACGTTTCAGGTTTTTCTGTCAGGAGTTTAATCATGACTCTGATTAGGTTTTGACGATATTCTTGAGGATTCCAGAAATTATCCATTATTTGTCTCCTGAATTTAAGACTGCTATCACCCAACTGGGAAACTTACGATAAAACCAACACCGGACTATTTCAACCGTTACATCGGGTGTCGCTCCATTTGATTTAAGCCAGTGGTTTACTTCCTTCTTGATCAGTCGTGCCGCTAACATTTTGTAACCAAATTCCCCAGGATAAAGAATGGGGACATTATGACGACGCATTAAGTTTTCTATTAAAGTTTCCAGTTGTTGTGTCAACATAGAAATACCTCATGACAGTGGGGTAAGAAATAAGCGGCTAGTTTTTACGAGTGGGACTAGCCGCTTTTCAATTAAGAAAATAACTGTAGTTGCCCGACAGCTTCCCGCCGCCGTAATTTATTACCAGAACGAGAACGGGCATGATGGCGGGCATCATATTTAAGATGGCAAACGCTGCACAATGCCCGGAGATTTTCAGGGCGGCAATCCATCGGATTGTGGTTGAGATGACTGACGGTGAGGGTGAAACGATTGAATTTGGAAACCTCCACAACTCCAAATTCCTTTGTATCGATTTCCACATAAACCTCCCAATTATTCTCAACCCGTTTCTCTAACTCATCCCATGTTTCACCGGGGTGACGGCAAGGGCGATCGCAATTCTGGCAAGTCCAATCGGCGGCTTCTTTAACCTGGAGTGCGATCGCTCTCCAATTTTTCGGGTATCGGTTTAAATCCATTGGCATGATTTAGCTCCTCAGATTTGAAAATGATCCATGATCCACCCCCCACTCAAAAAACTTGGAAAATGCACAACGCGAAAATAAAGTGCTTTTTGCTAAAACACCTCTAACAGAGAAGGGGTAAGGGTTAGAGGTGTATTAATCATTCTTAGGGGAACCAGAGTAAAAATGAAAATGTGTAAAATCCAAATTTTTTCATTTTTAGGTGGATCAGTGGATCATGAACGCTGAATCAACTACTGTGTAAGGGAAAAGTTATGATCCACCCCCCCCTGGGGACTACCCCTTAACGAGAGGGGGGTGGATCATTTTTTAGAACTCGTCGTAAAAACTGGGGTTGGCTACCTTCTCTCCAGCCAAGATACTTTCCTGAACCCAGGCAATAGCTCTCCGTTGGGCGTGGGTTAGGCTGGTTTTCCCGGTTACTTGACTAATACTGTGAACGGCTTTAATCTTGATTTCTGACTCAGCTACCGTTTCTGTAAGCTTTTTAATCTGTGCTTCCCGATCCTTAAGTTGTTGAGATAGCTCAAGAATTCTGTCTCTTTTCTGGTCAATTTCTTTGGAGATGTAATCGTAGTTGCTCTTTAACAACTTGTACTTAATTTCCCATACATTCTCCGATTCATCATGTTGCTGTTCTAATGTCATTTGGTCAGTGTTCATATTTACCTCGTTAGTTTGAGTCGGCACAAATTGATTTGTATTTTTCTCTCCAGGCCCGGACTTCATCAATTGACTTTTTAACCTCAATCAGAAAGTCTTCTTTAGTCGAATTTGTATCAGTACCCCATTTAAGAGATGCGTTTACTAAAACCTCCATCAAAACAGGACGAACATCTTTGGGGTCAATACTATCAACCATTAATTCTGCAAGGGTAGAAAGTGCGAGGGCTGTAATGCCTAGGTAGTCTTCATCGTTCATGTTGCCTTTAGTTTCCTGTTGTTGGTTCTGAATATTGGGTATCCAATAACGCATCGTTTATCTCTTGTAACCGTTGGTTATTAGCTTGGAACTGGCTGATAATTTCATTGGTTTTCTCTTCGGAACTAGAATTATCCAGAAACAAATCAGTAACGGTTAAAGCGTCTTTAATAAGCTTTTTGGTTCCTTCAATGTTTCTCGCCATGTAACTAAGCCCAAGAGGTGTGTCAACTGCAAATTTAAAAAGTTCTAAGGCGACTCTTTGTCGGTCTGTCAGCATCTAAACCCCCTTACAAATAATCAACAACATCGGTTAACAATTCCATAACTTCTTCCAATTTGTACTTATTCGGAATATCTAACTGTTCCTCTTCCAGATATTGGGTTAGAGCGTCAATATAATCACTGGTTTCCTCTTTGAAATCTTTAGGGTTAACTCCCTCTGAATCAGTGTTACACTCAATAGGATTATTCATTTTCGTTTTCACGATAAATTTCTTGGCGTTGATTTGTGATAGCCCATCGAATATCAAGAAGTTTGTTTTTTAACCGTTCACAACTTCCGATCATGTTGTCTATCAGATAGATTAATTCTGGAATGGAAAACTTTACTTCTCCTGTTTCTATTGTTTTAATGAAATGTCTAATTCCTGCAAGTAAACCTGTCAAATCTTGAATTTCTTTCTGTTCCATCTCCTTCAAAACATCTTTCAAAGTAATTAGAAGTGCCATTGCTTGTGGCTTTAAAACTGAGTTCATTTCTCTCCTCCTCAATAATTTGAACTATCGCAACATCTTTTATAAACACTCATTGATTTTCTTCAACTCAACCAGGGCTTGTTTAAATTGATACTCAACCGGAATAGCCAGTTGGTTCTCTTGCAAAAACTGATTCATTGCATTAATGAAATCATTAATTTGCTCTTGCAGGTTTTGACGATGATCAGCCAAATGTTCATAAGAATTTTTAAAATCATTTGCAGCTATCCCAACCTCGTACAAATTAAAATTGTTGATAGCTTTATGAATTGCTGTCACACTTGCTATGTCTTCTTCGTAAACGTTAAGCTCATTAGCTATTTTTCTGAAAGTATCTTGGGCAGATTCAATTTTTTCTGCTAATTCCTGATTGCGGTTTATCAATCCCTCCAGTTCTTCCCCGCTATCGGTTTTAGTATTAAATCCCGCTTCTTCGGCAGCCTGTAAACATTTCTGTTTTAAGAAATCAATGCTTTCTTTCTCGTTCTCCCAGTCCTCTAATTCAGCTTGATAGGAAATAGAAAACTGTTTATCATTCTTTTGAAAAGTGTAACTAATTGAAATGATTTTAGCTTTCATTCTTTAACTTTAACTCCGATTTGATTGTTGATAAAGGGGAATTAAACTAAATAATTCAATTCCCCTCATTGATTAGCCATTAAACGAAAATTTCCTCTTGAGATACAGCTTTAAGGGATTCAGGCAACCGTTCAACGCCGTACCCCAATTTATTGAGCATTAATAGATGCAGTCGTTTGATGGAACCCGCCTCTAAAGAAAGCTCAGTTATTCCTTGTTCGCACTTGCCTACAGTGCTAGGAGAAATGCCAATCGCTACAGCAAACTCCACTTGAGTCATCTCCAGGGCTTCCCGCAACTGTCTTAAGTTCGTTTTAGTACCCTCCCGTTGAATTGCTTGTTTTTTTCTTGAAACCATAGTAGCATAAATCTAGTAAACCTTACGAGTAAAAATAACGAGTAAGGTTTACTAGACTCCGTAGACGACAATTACCCCCCTCAGCCATGCCGCGTTAAGGATTTGCTGAGTTGGTGTAATCAAGATTTTCCCCTTTTTACGAGGGGTTGTAACAGGAGGTTTAGCGATGTAGAGAAAATGCGGATTTGTTTGTCAACTGAAAGTTTTCCAAATTGCCAAAAAAAACGGGGGTGAATATTTCCCCCCGCTTCCTTCAAAAAGATACCCACACCATACCCGCCACTATCTTCTTCCTACTAACACCCAACACCCATCGGGGGTCATACCCTCGTTTTGTGCCATGCAACATCAATACTATTTGCCCATCTTGATTGGAGCTTGGGGCTTAACCCTATGGTTCCTGCTAATACTGCTTCTATTTATTAGTTACTTACCCAATCGGGGGAGTGGCCGTGCAATTGCTGACCACACTCCCCCGGCTGATGAACAAGTTAAACCAGGCGACGGGAGACGAACATGACCAATCTAAATGAACTTGAGAAATTAGCGATCACTTTAGACAAAGCAGATGTAAACGCCTTGCTTGCAGAGGCAACAGACGAAACAATGCCTAAAAACTTTGAAACCGCAGTTAAGAAATTAGAAGTTTGGCTTTCTAAGGAAGGCGACAGAAAGGAACGGCTGAAAATGTTCCATATTTACCCGTCAGAACTTCAACACGAACTAGGATTGACAACCCTTGAATTCTGGTATGCCCTGTTCTTCCTGCGTGAACAGCAAAAGATCAACTTTTACGAAAAAGGTTACTTGGCCGTTTATCCAGTTAGACAGCCAACGGGAGAGGACGGATAAAAATCCCCACAAAATGATCCACCCCCCTCTCGTTAAGGGGTAGTCCCCAGGGGGGGTGGATCATAACTTTTCCCTTACGCAGACGACACTCTAGCCATCATGATCCACTGATCCACCTAAAAATGAAAAAATTTGGATTTTACACATTTTCATTTTTGACGAATTTGCTCATTTCTCCCAAAACCTTGCACAGAAGGGATTCTAGCAAATTCTCCTCGATGCCCTCTTTTCACCCTTGGTGAATCAGTGGAGGGGGGTGGATCATCAAAAAACTAACCAGGTAACAAAATGTACGCCCTAACTTTACAGCAGCCTTTCGCAACTTTCGTTGCCCTCGGAATCAAGGAATTTGAAACCCGCAATTGGTACACCCATTATCGGGGGCCGTTATTAATTCACGCCGGGGTAACTCCCGTTAAACGTCAGGGAAAAATCCTGATCAAACAGCTTTCTGAAAAATTTCGCCCGATTGGTAACTTACTTCTACCCATCACCGAATACCCAATAGCTGCGATCGTCTGCAAATGCGAACTCGTTGACTGTATTCCGACAACATCCTTTACCCCTAACAACTTAGAACGAATGACGGGGTGGTGGGAACAATCTTACGCCTGGAAACTTGAGGAAGTTCAGCCATTATTTATTCCTCAAGTCTTAGGTAAACAAGGCTTATGGAAATTCCCAGATGAAGAGGTTTTGAAATATTCAGAAAACGCACATTTTGTGGGAGCAAATTCATGACTACCGCACTTATTATTGAACCTCAAACAAAAGACGATTATTATGCTCTGCTCACCCCAAAACAGCGAGAACTGAGCAAGAACTTAGGAGAAGCTTTCTTCAGTAGTTCCCGTAGAAGCGTTGAGGCAATCAAGGAAGCAGGAGACGCTTTAATTCAAGCCAAGAAAAGCTTTAAAAATAAGTTCATGTACTTCTGCAAATATGAACTTCCTCTTAACTGTTCCCAAGACACCATTGAAGGTTTAATGCGGTTGGCTTCTATCATTAATGAACGTCCATCCTTAGCTAAATACAACCCAACGATTCTATTTGAACTTTCCCGGCGTTCCACTCCTCCCGAAATTGTTGAGGAAATGACAGCTTTAGCCGAAACAAATCAACATCAAGAGATGAAGGTTAAGGAGGTTAAAGCCAAAATAGCAGAAGCTAAAAAAACTGTTATCACCATCAAAAAGGGTGATATTGTCGAATGGCAATTGAGTGTAAAGGGGTACACCTTTGGGCGGGTACGCAGCAAGTCTACAGATGGAATCGTTTGTAGAATCGAATCCCTAGACGGCAAAAACTTAGGGGAAAAAGCCACTAAACAATTAACCCTTTGCCCTGTCCAGAAGCAACACGAAGGTATCTCCGACACACAAGCTTTAGTGTTAAATTTGGGTCAAAAAGTTATTGTTTCCCCTTACTCATCGGATACCCAAAGTTTTGCAGGACGAATAGGAACTGTGATGGTACGCTACCCGCAACGCCGCACTTTTACTATTGACATGGGGGACAAAGTACGAGAGTTTTTCTGGGAAGAATTAAAACTCTTAAAAGAAGAACCAACCCCCCTTCCTACAGAGGAAGAAGAGTCAACTGATGTTGATGACAATAAGGATTCTAAAAACTTTATTGACGTTGAGGCACAAGAAGTTAAGGATGCTTCACCTCTTTCATTACCAGAAGCTCAACCCATTTTTGATGTCAAAAATTTAAGTTGGTGTGAGAAACGCCAACTACTAAAAGAATTGTTGAATGAAATGTGGGGAGGTTCATCACCTGATGATGATGTTGACGTTCAACTAGACAATCTAGTTGAAAAAACCTTAACTGAACTCGATGAAATTACAGGCGGCTCACAAAATCAACGCGCCCAGTTTTCGCTTGCTTTAGTTAACAAATGTTTCAGCTAAAAAAAGAATCCCCCTCAAAAGAGGGGGAGTTAACCAGGGTGCTATTTCATAATCCGTTCATTTCACTCATTCTAACATTATGACCTCTACAAAAACAAGCTTAATTGACTTATTAATTGATGGGCTAACAATATTACCCCACAATTTTTGTTTATGCCCCGTTAATGGCAATAAACAGCCATATCAAAAAGATTGGACTAAAAGCGGTTTTTTTCCAGATAGTCCCCTTTTAGTCAAAGAGATTAAATCAGGAAAAGCAAAAGGATATGGGCTACTAACTGGGAAAATTAACGGAGGAATTGTAGCCGTAGATTGTGATGGAAAAGCAGCCCACGATTTTGCTAAAAATTTAGGCGGTTTACCCCACACCGTCAGTTTCTCCAGTGGGCTTGAAGGTCGCGCTCAATACCTTTATCAAATCCCCTCAGAATACTGGGATGCAATCACTACTAAAAAACTGAATACCGGAGAAATTGGGGGTAACGGTAAAGAGGTTTTATTAGAACTACGTTGGAATGGTTGTCAGTCGGTTTTACCTCCCAGTGTTCACCCAGAAACTAAAATTTACAAATGGATTAACTCAATAGAAAATACAGCCATTGCTCAAGCACCAAATTGGGTGATTGAGCAAATGTTAGTCGTAGAGAAAACGAAACCGAGCCCCATTGAAAAAACTTTAGAGGAACCAGTATCCCCCAGTTTTACGACTGAATTTTATGATGAAATCCCCCTTTATCAATGCCTCAGTTTAAACGAGCGAGATTTGATTGATCACGGAGCGAATCAAGGAACCCGAAACGAAACCGCTAAGAAATTAGTTTTAGGATTAATTGGGTGTGAAACCTATCTAAGAAATTCAGATATTCGGTTTAGTGGAACGGCACGACAACTGTATGATGATTTTTGCGATCGCTGCAATCCTCCCCTTTCTGGTAAAGAGAGAGAAAACCTTTGGAAATTTGGAGAAAAGGCAGATAGCCCTACAGCTTCTTTACCTTCTGATGCCATAAAAAACTGTATCAAAGCCTGGAAACGTAACAGTAACGGCAACGATAACGGCACTAAATTCTATCCCCACATAGTTAATAACAACAGTAATGGCAGTAATGGCAGTAATGACAACGGAACAGAACCGCAATATCTTAAGAAACCTGCTTTAATCAAGGCATTTGAGAAGGCACAAGACATTATAGGCGATAGAATTAGACTTAACTTGATGAACAATAATATTGAGCTTGATGGTAACGAGTTAGACTTGGAATGCCTTGAATTAGAACTAGCCCTAGAACTTGGTTTAGAGCTAAAAGTTGGGGGTAGGAGAATAGGAAGTAGCCAACTTGAGGCGATTATATTTAAAATTGCCAAAGACAATGCTTACAACCCCATTCATGATTATTTAGAAACGTGCTATCAAAAACACTCCGATACAAAAATTCTGGACGGTATTGCACAGCGATACTTCGGTGTATCTGATGAAATTTATCAAACTTATTTCAAGAAATTTCTTATAGCTGCCGTCGCCCGAATCTATGACCCAGGTTGTCAACAGGAAAACACCTTAATTCTTCAATCTAATCACCAGGGACTTTTTAAGAGTAGCTTTTTTAAAGTGTTATCCGGTGAAACCTATTTTTGTGACGATATGGGGGACTTCAAAGAAAAAGATGAACGGCTAAAACTTCACCAAAACTGGATCATTGAATGGGGAGAATTAGAACGGATTACGACTAAGAAAGGGGCGGGAACCATCAAAAATTTCCTCTCAACCCGTGAAGATCAAATCCGTCCCCCCTATGCCCGTAAAAACTTGAAGATGAAGCGCCAATCCGTCATCGTTGGCACGGCAAACCCCAAAGAATTACTCTACGACAACACAGGTAGCCGCCGTTACTGGGTTATTCCGGTGTCTCAAAGCATCCCTCTAAATCTCCTCAGAGAAGAAAGAGATGCCATTTGGGGTGCCGCCGTTGCACTCTACAAAGCTGGGGAAAACTGGTGGCTGAATTCTGATGAGCAACAACAATCCGATACAGCTAACGAGAATTTCCAAGCGGGTAACTTCTTACAGGAAGAGATTGAAGACTACTTGGTTGATAAAACCCAAGTTTCTACCAAGGAATTACTCGCGGCGGTTGAAAAGTTGGGGTTTGCTGTTGACAATCCCCAAACCCTCAAAATTGTTGAAACCCAGATTAAAGCGGCGATGACAAAATTAAAATGGGAGCGATGCCGTTTAAGTACCGAGGGTAGACCAAGGGGGTATCGTTCTCCCGCCGTTGTCGCCCCCGAACTTGAACCGACAAAAAATGCGATTCCGAATAATTCGGAATGTGTAGAAACTCAACCCGTACAGCCCGTTCCTGTAGATGTGGTTCGCGTTCCTTCCTCAGAAGTCTCACAGCAGCCTATTGATTTCCATACGCTTAAAACTGGCGACATCCTCTTTGGTGTTGATGGTAAACCGCAGCAGTTAACAAAAGCAGTAAGGGGAATGTGGGAAACACACAGAGGGTGTTTAGTTTCCCTCAACGACATTCGTGAGGGTCAGTATCATTTACCGACTATTAAAGACGTAACTCGCTTAATCAAAGAAACCATTGCAGAACGAAATAAAGAAAAAGCCATCTGGCTTATGGAATCCGAGAATTTTGGCGGCGGGAGTTTCACGCAACTGATCATTGATGCTCTTGAGAAAAATCCATCCCTTGAAAAAATCTGTGAATACGATTCTTGGGGGGTACAGCCGTGAACGATTCTGTACAAAATCATAAAGCGATCTCCAAACATCAAGGTCGAAAAAGTAAATGGGGAAGTCCAACAAAAGCAATAAGGGTTCCTGAAAAATATGCTGATCGCTTGATTGAACTTGCGCGTCAATGGGAATCTGAAGATCCAGGTCGTAACTCGTAAATTGCAGCATCCCCTAGATAACGTCTTCGGATTTCATCAGGGGATGTATCACACCATTTAGCAACAACACTCTCAGAGCGATTATGTAGAATAATCTGTTCAGTGATAAAGGTATCCCGTCCACACCGGGGCGTTAAGTTGCGGTCTGGGAATAAAGGATCAACAACCTTATTCCAGGCTTTATTGCTAAAGTTTCCATAGCTAATTTTTAACCCTTTTGGACTAGGAAACAGCCAAGCGTTAGGGTCTGGGTTTTCCGGTTTAATACTGTTTAATAATTCCTCTAATTCAGGGTACAGTGGGAACTTGCCATCACGACTTGTTTTTGTAATCCGTCCAGGGATGTGTAAAAGACCAGATTTCACCATACCCCATCGGTACTGACAAATTTCTTCCGGTCGTCTCCCGATGAGGAATAACCCTTTAACAAACGGGTAATAAAAACTATAGGAATAACCCGTATAACCCCGCCCATTCCAGTTGCCTCTTTGGTTTTGGAACGCTTCAAATATTTTCTGTTTTTCCTCTAAAGATAACGCCATCGGTTCTGATTCAATCTCGTAACGATGGGTAAATTCTTGAGGCATTCCCTCAAAGGGACTACTAACTAAACTAATCTTTCTATGTTTAATTGCAAACCTCACCGCAGCGTTAAGGTGAGTTAAACACCGCTTAGTCATAGACTCTGTGGTGTTGTCTAAAAACCATTTCCGAACAGCTAAAGCATCAAAATCAGTAACACCACATTTATGAATATATTTTTCCAACGTTTTCATATAATCCATCGTTGATTTAGTCCCGTCCTCTCCCTTCTTCCAACTCGTTTTTTTATAGTCAAAATATAAGTCCCAGCACTGCTGTAGCGACAACTCAGGTTTAGGCTGAATGGATTGAATAACGGTTAATTGGGGTTGTTGAACATTAACCATTGTCAGATATTTCTTAAAAGTAAAATCAAAACTTCCATTTGCAACATCTATCTCAATTTGTTTGACTACGTTTTCAGCTTTACCCCGATATTCTGGGGTGTCAGGACATCGCAGATGAATGTATTTTTGCTGTCCGTCAAACAGAACTCTAGGGAGAGATAACTTTAACCGTCCCCGATCACTTGTAATTCCGACTTGACCCTTGCGTCGTTGAGAGTTGTTATACATGGCATTTGACTCGTATTTGACTCGTAATGGCAAACACTCTAACAAACTATTTAAACTCAAACGACTATTTTTAAGGGTTTCTCCCGATTTACAACGTCAGCCTTCCAAGCTATTAATGCGGGTTCGATTCCCGCCACCCGCTTTCCCAAACACTATATCTATTCATTCCCTCTAACCCCTACGCTATATACAGTGCAGGGGTTTTCAGTTGATGGAGAATCCTTTGCTGTAGGGATAGATTGATGTCTTAATTTGATGTCTATTATGTATAACCCTTTCTCTTCTGCTTTGGGATCCCCCTTCCCATCCTGAAAAAATCCGTTATAATAACTTGTAAGGTTGTGCTGCGACGTTGGTGGCTTGCCGATATGTTTTTTTGATCTATAGCTTTAAGAATACGGGAACTAAGAAAGTTACAGACGGCAGTAAACCGAGCTTGTACTCGGAAACTTTAAGTCTGGTCGAGGTGCCCACCTGGTTTTAACCAGGTCAAAAGCTGAGGCGACACGGCGTTGCGGTTAACCTTATCAGAATTTTATAGCCTTGATCAGAGGGTTGGGTTTAGCAAGAATACCCAACCCTAGACTGTATTAAAATAAGAAATAACGCTGTGCCATCGGTAATATAGTTGCAGGTTCACAGGTTAATAATTGCCCGTCTGCTTTGACTTGATAGGTTTCAGGATCTACGTCAATTTTCGGTAAGGCATTATTTAATTTCAGATCCGCTTTACTAATATTTCGAGTTCCTGAAACCGCTACGCATTGTTTTTGTAACCCCAATTGTTCAGGAATTTTAGCGTCTAAAGCGGCTTGAGAAACAAAGGTTAAAGATGTCGAGGCGATCGCTTTTCCAAAACTTCCAAACATGGGGCGACTATGGACAGGTTGGGGTGTAGGAATACTTGCATTCGCATCTCCCATTTGCGCCCAAGCAATTAACCCCCCTTTAATCACTAATTCCGGTTTAACCCCAAAAAAAGCGGGTTTCCATAAACATAAATCGGCTAATTTTCCTTCCGCAATTGATCCGACATAATCAGAAATTCCATGAGTAATTGCTGGATTAATTGTATATTTAGCAATATAGCGTTTTACGCGAAAATTATCATGGGTTTCTTGAGAGTTTTTAGATTCAGGTAAAAGCCCCCGTTGCACTTTCATTTTATGGGCGGTTTGCCACGTTCTAATAATACTTTCTCCCACCCGTCCCATGGCTTGGGAATCAGAAGAAATCATACTAAATGCCCCTAAATCATGCAAAATATCTTCAGCCGCAATGGTTTCTCGACGGATTCGAGATTCTGCAAACGCGACATCCTCTGGAATATTTCGATCTAAATGGTGGCAAACCATTAACATATCCAGATGCTCTTCTAAAGTATTCATCGTATAGGGACGAGTGGGATTCGTAGAAGAAGGTAAGACATTTTCAAGACCACAAACTTTAATAATATCTGGCGCATGACCGCCTCCTGCCCCTTCCGTATGATAGGTATGAATCACCCGATTTTTAAACGCTTCAATGGTGGTTTCTACGAATCCTGCTTCGTTTAATGTATCCGTATGAATGGCAACTTGAACATCATATTCATCCGCAATATTTAAACAAGTATCAATTGCAGCAGGTGTAGTTCCCCAATCTTCATGGAGTTTTAAACCCATCGCCCCCGCAACAATTTGTTCAACTAAACCTTGGGGTTGACTACTATTTCCTTTCCCTAAAAATCCTAAATTCATGGGAAAGGCTTCCGCCGCTTCTAACATTCGATAAATATTCCACGCACCCGGAGTGCAAGTGGTGGCATTTGTTCCCGTTGCGGGGCCAGTTCCACCGCCGATCATCGTGGTAATTCCTGATGCAATGGCGGTCTCGATTTGTTGAGGACAAATAAAGTGAATATGGCTATCAATTCCTCCAGCCGTGAGGATCATTCCTTCTCCTGCGATCGCTTCCGTTGCAGGGCCGATAATAATATCAATATGATCTTGAATATAGGGATTTCCAGCTTTACCAATTTTATAAATTTTCCCATCTTTTATCCCTACATCCGCTTTAACAATGCCCCACCAATCAACGATTAAAGCATTAGTAATTACTAAATCAACTGCACCATTTTCACGGGTAATGGGTGACTGTCCCATGCCATCTCGAATCACTTTTCCGCCCCCAAATTTTACCTCATCTCCATAGGTTGTATAGTCTCTTTCTACTTCAATGATTAATTCTGTATCCGCTAATCGAATGCGATCGCCCACCGTAGGCCCAAAGGTTTCTGCATAAGCCTGCCGATCCATTTTATAACTCATAAATCTTCCTGGGGTAATGATAAGTTTTCTAAGAATTCAACGAAGGGTTTAAAGCATTGAGGACATCTTTCAGCAAGATCCTGATAATTAGCTTTCCCTAAAATCAACGTTGAATCTACTGTTTTTTGATAAGTTTTATTATACTCTTTAAATAATCTTTCTACAATTCTACTCGGTGGCTGATCATGATTTTGATCTTCTACAGGAATTGTCCAAGAAATAGGGAAGTTCTGATCTTTTCTTAAGCCTAGACGAGTTTTAAGTTGAGTCTCCGAGGCTAAAACTAAGGTCTCTAAGTCATATTTAAAGCAAAAAACCTTAAATCGTTCTATTAATCGCTGATCATTAAGTCCTTTTTGAGTTAGTTCTTGATTAAACTTAGCTATTATCCCTGCTTTTAATTCTTGATAAGTTTTATGAGGAAACCCTTTATTGGGAGGGTATAAGTCAGGAATAACGGCAACAATTGAATCAGGATTATTTTTTAAAACATTAATTGCTTTTTTAGGAATTACTTCTAATAATTCTTTTTTAGCATCTCCGCCTCTTTGATTATCGCTTCCTTTGGCTGCAAAGAATTGAATTGTAATTCCTTGAAATTGCTGATTTTCAATTAAATCTTTTAACAGGGATTCCATTGCTAACTTATCTGATTTTCCTTCTACATAAACTATTACCTTCATATCAATTGCTCCAATTCATCAGAACGATGCAATTTTTCAATTTCATCTGCTCCAAAATCTTCTAACATATCAATTAATACGGGAAATTCGCAGGGTTTAAAAAATTTGGCTTCTCCCTGTTCTTTACGAATCACGGCAATTTTAGATAAATCAAACTGACTTAGGAAATAGGAAGAATGGGTTGCTAACAAAATTTGAGTCCGTTCTGATGCTTTCTCAAATAGTCCTGCTAAAATCGATAATGTCCGAGGATGTATCCCTTGATCCGGTTCATCAATACAGATTAAACTGGGCGGTTTAGGATGTAAACAAAGGCAAACCCAACAAATCAAACGTAAAATTCCATCGGATAAATCCGCTAAACTAATAGTTTCATCAACTCCCTTTTCTTGCCAAAATGCAATGACCTCGCCAGGGCCACCTCGCGCTTTTACCATTAAATTTTTAAACCCTGGAATCATTAATCCTAAAAACAACTGCAATTCATTAAAAATTTCTTGATGTTCCATTTGTAAGTAAAATAAAACAGAACTCAAATTTCCTGCATCTTCATGAAGAATCGGTTCCTGCTCAATTAACACTGATTTACGGATTTTTTGATTAGCAATATTAAAAGAGCTATAAAATCTCCAATTCTGAATATATTCTCTTAATTCAAATAATAATTCTAAACGTGGATTAGTGATGGTACTTAAAGCTAATTGATTGCGTTTAGATTGAATATCTTGCCCAATTTCTGTAGTGTCAAACCTCCCCGTATCTGGATTTTGAACTCGCCCTTGATTTCCTCGAATATCCATGAAAATATAAGGGTTTTTATATTGATCGTCAAAGGGTTTAGAGGAAACAACTGTTTCATGGGTAATTTGTGTTTTCCCCACAGGGCCGACCAGTTCACCTTGATAGAGCATAGAAACAGGTCTATTGGTATCAATTTCTAAATTCCATGTAAACTTTTCTGGCCCGGTCAGATGAAAAATTTGTTGACCGATTGATCCCTCTATAATTTCAGTGGGGATCTCTCGATACATACCATCTCGGAGAAATTTCAAAAATTCAAACAAACTGGATTTTCCAGCCCCATTAGCACCTACAATCACTTCTAAAGATTTAAAGTCAGCTTTAAAGTCTTTAAAAGGACGATACCCTTTAATATCAATCGATAATAATCTCATCATCAAAATTTCCAGAGACAATCAATTATTAAAGTTTAACTCATCTATTCTACTTCTTTTTTTTACCTTTTTTGGTTTTATCTTTCTCTTTCTTAGATTTTTTATCGGATGGTTCTGATGGGATGTTTTCGAGTTGACCTTCCACTAACTTATTAAACCCATAAATTTCTCGACTTCCGGCTATTGTTACTAACTCGATTTCCCGTTCATCTCCGGGTTCAAATCTAACCGCAGTTCCTGCTGGAATATTTAACCGCATTCCTTTGGTTTGTTCCCGTTTAAATTGTAAGGCTTCATTAACTTCATAAAAATGATAATGTGATCCAATTTGAATCGGGCGATCGCCGGTATTCGCTACTTTAACCTTTAAGGTGGGACGACCCGCATTCAATTCTATTTCACCTGGTTTAACAATCAGTTCCCCTGGAATCATTGCTTATTTCCTCTTAAGATGATTAGGATTCTCAATCAGAATACCATGTTTGCAGAATTATGTTGTATTACTGGATAGTATTATCGATAATAGTTTCTGTAGGGTGCGTAAGCGGAGCGCACGCACCAAAATGTTATTAATTAATAAAAAATCGGTGCGTGTGGCTTCGCCTTACGCACCCTACGAGTTGGAGGGATTTAAGGGAGTTCCACATCGTTTACAAAAACGGGCATCTTGATCATGAACTGACCACCCACAACCGACACAAATCGTATCAATATGATTGGATGCTTTAACTAATTGTTTAATTAAATCTCCTAATTGCCAAGGAATTAAAGCAATTCCGGTTAATATCATTAATATGGTTAAAAATCGCCCCATTTCTGATAGGGGGGTAACATCTCCAAAACCTACAGTTGTCATGGTGACAACGGAAAAATACACCGCATCTAAGAAAGTTTTAAAGATTTCAGGATTAACAGGATGTTCAACTTGATAAATCAAGCCAGAAAATATAAAAATAATCGTTAATAGCGTAAAAATAATCCGAGCAAAAATAATCCCATCTTCAGTTTGAATTCTGAAAACAGATATTTTTACATCAATAAATCGGATTAATCGGAGAACTCTAAACCAACGAAAAATTCTTAAATAACTAATATTTAAAAACCTTAAAGATCCTTGTATTATAATCAATAAATCAATTAATGATAAAGGATCTAATACAAATTTTTTTTTATTTTCAGCCGCCCAAAATCGAATAAAATACTCAATAGTAAATAAAATTAAAATAATAAAATCTAATAATTCTAAACGAGAACGAACATTGGGAGAAAGGGGATAGGTTTGAGCAATGAAACTGGCTAAGGAGATTAATATAATTCCCGTTAAGGTTAAATTTATAGTTTTCCCCAGGGGCGTTTCAATATCTTCTAAATAAAAAGCTACTTTCTTGCGTTTTTCTTCCCAAAAGTCTAAGTTAGATGGGGATAATTGTTGATTTTCCATAAATTTAAAGGATGCGATCGCCTATACAAACCGCTTTTGATCTTTGTTAATAATCTTTTTTCTTAAAAGCATGATGATTTCCTTCAGGATCTTCATCTTCTAGCTCAAAATTTGTCTCAGAATAAAGTTCCAAGCGTTGAATATTTCGCTCTCTGAACTGATGAGAATTTCTACTACTCCCTGACAAACGATTTCCTGCTCGGCGTTGGGACTCAGGGGGAGACGTTTTGCGGGTAAAGGTTTTCCACGCCACGCGGATTCCGGTGAAAATACTTCCTGTGGTAGATTGCAATTTTCTGGCTTGTTGTTTAGCACTATCTAAGCCTAAATCCACTTGTTTAACAACTTGGCTGGCACTTTGTACCCCTTCGCTAACATCCTCCGTCAGTTCGGTAATTTCTAATCCAGTTAAACGAATCGATTCCAAAGTCGGTGGAAATTCACGCGAGAGGGTATCGGCTAATTTTTCCACACTTCTGGCTGCCCGTGCAATAGCTTGCACGGCAGGTAAGGCAACAACAACAACAGCAGTAAGGCTGACTGCCACAAAAAATAGTGACAGTGCAAGCCAAAACAAAGGTTCAGTCACTTGATTTCCATCAATAACAGTTTGGGGTTTATTCGCCTTCAAAGTATAGCGATTTTTAGGCGCAATCCCCCATTGTTAACGTTCCCGTATGATTTTTTGAGACTCTGGTAGATGGTTTTCAACTTCTAAGTTCTGTTGGGTTTGTCGCTGTTGTTGGCTGGCTTCTAACCCGGCTGCAATGGATTCTTTAAGCCGAATTAAGGTTTCATCCCAATTGCGTAATGCAGACTCAGACAGTCGATTGGCCTGTAACTGAACGTTAGTGGATAGATCTTCTGCAAGTTCGGGTAAGGCATCGGCTGATTTTTTGAGTAACTTTCTCGTTTCTTTCCCAGAACGAGGGGCTACCAACAAACCAGCCACCGTACCCACGACAGAACCTAAGACAAAACCACCTAAAAATTGTCCTAACCGTTGATTTGACATATTGAACCGCAGTACAAATTCTATCCCCGTACTCTATTTATTCTATTAAGAAAATGGTTATAATAACCACTAATCCCTGAAAGGGATTGAAATTCATCAAAATCAACAGACAAGATTACCGATTAGGGGGAAGGGAGATTTTAAACCCCCAACTCCCCTTAAAAACCACCACCATAACACTTATAACTTGGATTTAGGTGTTGGCAATTGGGACAGCTTATCACCATAACAGTTGCTATCATTAAGCAACTTCCAGACGATGGGGTGTTAAAGTTCGGGTTGTTAAAGTCATGGAATGATTATTTAAAATTTGATGGAGTTGTTCAGCTTCTTCATCGGTAAATTTTAGAGTTTGATCACCCAAAAAATTGACAACTAACGGACTGCCCATTTCATGAGTTAAACGTTGCCAACAAATCACTGCATCAAGGCTAAATCCAAAATTTTTAACTTGAATAAAACGTGACATAGTTAATCTCCTATTTATAAAGTTATAGGGCAGATTCCTATAAAAATTAGGCTATGAATCTGTTAGCATTCTCTCCTAATAGAAAGACTTCTAAACAATTCTTATCTTGCTTTCCTATTCTTCCTAATTGTCACAGATATACACATCTAACTTAGGAAAGATTTTCCTTCACTTCCTGATTAGAATCTTAAAAACTCTCAGACAATACAATCTCAACGTTGTTAAATTATGTTTGTGAATAAAAATGTATTTCTAAGAAATTGTATTAAAAAATACAACAGGATTTGGAAAAACCTATTGGCTTATGGTCTGAAGACAGCTATACTGGCAACAGTAATGAATGATCAATCCATCTAGTTAGTAGCCCTCTATACTAAGGGTTCTTTCCGTTTTATGGTTTAATAACAGACTCAACTTGTCGTTAGTTGGAATGGTGTATTGCGCTTACAAGGTCTATGAAAAATATTCTGGTTATTATTCATCAACCTACCACCGAAACAGGGCGGGTGGGACAAATTCTAACATCCTATGGTTATAAATTGGATATTCGCCTTCCCAGTCAGGGGGATGCTTTACCCCATCATTTAGAAAAACATGAAGCTGTGATTGTTTTTGGGGGGCCAATGAGTGCCAATGATGAAAATACGTTACCTTATATTCGGACTGAACTGAACTGGATTTCCCTGGTTTTAGAGTCCCAAAAACCCTATTTAGGCATTTGTTTAGGGGCTCAACTATTAGCCAAAGTGTTAGGGGCAAAAGTCTCGTTTCATCCTGAAGAAATTCGAGAAATTGGCTATTTTCCCATTACCCCAACCGTCGAAGGACAAGGTTCTTTTAACGCTCTACAATACGTTTATCAATGGCATCAAGAAGGGTTTGAATTACCGTCTGGCGCAGTCTTATTAGCAACAGGAAACTATTTTCCTAACCAAGCATTTCGTTATGAAAAAACGGCTTATGGTCTGCAATTTCACCCGGAAATGACTGAAGAATTAATGAAACGGTGGATAGAGCGAGGAAGGGAACAATTAACCTTACCCGGAAGTCAATCTCTAACGGAACAACTTCATAAACATCATTTGTATGGAACTCAGGGGGAAAAATGGTTAAAAACCTTTCTTCCGAGTTGGATAAATTCGATTCACCCAGAACAAAACTTGCTGTTAGAACGACGCTCGGCTTAATTTAAAATAAAATTAGATCAGTTATTAGTTATAGCAGTGGTGGCAAAAACTAATACAGCAAACCTAGACTTGTGTTCCTCTTTTCCCTCCTGTTCCCTGTTCACTAATATAATGTAAACACCATTGGTTTTTGCCATTATTTTTAGCTTTATAAAGGGCTTTATCCGCTTCATAAATTAACACTTCAGGAGAAGAGTGTAACTCAGGAATTTGACTAGCAACGCCTAAACTCACTGTAACATATTTCTCGACTAAAGAAGTCTTATGAGGGATCTGAAGTTGTTGCACTTCCATATTAATTCGAGTTGCTACTTGTGAGGCATCAAATAAGGCGGTGTGGGGTAAAATAACCGCAAATTCTTCTCCACCATAACGCGCCACCACGTCAAACCCATTTCTGACGGCTGTTTTAATCGCTTGAGCTACTTGTTGTAAACAGTCATCTCCTTTTTGATGGCCGTAGGTGTCGTTATAGTTTTTAAAGTAATCAATATCGCATAAAATTAATGCTAAAGTGGTTTCAGTTATTAAATGTTGATTCCATACAGATTTCAGACATTCATTAAACCAATATCGATTTGCTAATTTAGTTAAACTATCTGTAATTGCCATGTGTTTTAATTCTTTATTGACCTCTTGTAACGTAATTTCAATCCGTTGACGTTCTTCAATTTCGGTTTTTAATTGTTGCATAGTCAATTCTAAGCGTCGGCTATTGGCTTCTAATAAACAACTATATTGAATCCCTTGAGAAACTTCTGCTAACATATCAATCACTAAATCCGCTTGCGGAAAATTTTTTAACTCCTCCACTCCTAACCAAGGTAAAGGTTTAATTAAATCGGGACTTTTCCAAATAATTTCAAACTGTTTAGATTCGGTTACTCGACCTATATAACAATGTTTCCATAAATGATGATTAGATTCAATTTTAACCAGTCCTCCCGGTGCTTCAAAGGTTTGATCATAAGCGGCTTTTTTAACGAAATTTGTTTCAAAACTATTGGCTTTTTCTACAGCATTTTTCCAAAGATAAACTTGAAAATAAGCAGCTTCAATGGGGTCAGAAGTAACTCTCTCGGTTCCATATAAAGCTTTAAAATTATTCACAAATTCTTGATTGTGGGGACTATTTAAGCTTTGAAAATAACTCCAACAAGCATAATGACCCACACTCGCTTTACCCATAGTCTGAACCTCTGATTCTGAAACACTCACTGCTACAATTGGCATCTCTGAGGGTGAAATTCCAGCTTCATAATAAGCTTGATAAAAATAAAAATTACTATCCCCATTTAAAGTATTAAAAATGACATCGGGTTTTAAATTTTTGATTTCATCAATAATATCGAAAAATCTTTTATCTCCCAAAGGAAAATAGTGTTCTCCAACAACAGTTCCGCCTTCTTGTTTCAGGAGGGACTTAATTAATTTATGGGCTGTCCGAGGAAATACATAATCTGCACCTAATAAATAAAATCGTTTTCCTAGGTTTTGGAGTACCCAACTCACCGCAGGTTGAATTTGTTGATTTAAACAGGAACCGGTATAAAAAATATTAGGAGAAGATTCTAACCCTTCATATTGAATGGGATACCAAAGTAAAACATTATATTCTTCCATTAAAGGTTTCACTGCTTTTCGAGAAGCCGATGTCCAACAGCCAAATATTGTGCTGACTTGATCGATTTCTAGTAATTTTTTGGCTTTCTTTTCAAACACTAAAATATCAGACGCACCATCTTCAATTACGGGTTCAATTTCATGTCCTAAAATTCCTCCTTGGGCATTAATTTCTGTAATTGCCATTAAGGTTGATTCTAACAATGGTGTTGCACTCATTGCCATTGTTCCGCTTAAGGAATATAAAATACCAACTTTTATTTTTTTCATAGGTTTTAATATCCTTTAGAATCTCATAGAGTCTGGTGTTACTGAGAATCTGAACATCAATCATTACATCGGTTTAATTTTGACAGAAAGCGGATCAATTTTTAGTTCGTTTGAATACCCTTACTCAGGAGGGAAAAGGTGTTAACGAGTTTCTAGGGTTAACTCATACTCAAAAGGTTGAGAAGAGTTAGACACAACTACAAATTCATAATCACCCGAATCTTGTAAGCGACCTGACCAACGAGTCCTAGGAGAATCTTCTAATAAAGATTGGGATTGTTGTGTTATACCAGGGGTATAAATTGAAAGTAACGTTGAGGGTTTTGGAGACTTGAGATGGACTTGCAAAACTTGATTTTTATTAAAGCGAGCAATATAGGCTTTTCCTTCTCCGGGTTTTAGGGTTTCTTTTAACTTTTTTCGAGTTTTTTGCGAGGCAAATTCCACTCGTTCCCAATTTAATCCCGCTTGTAATTGATGAACAACATCATCGGTAAAAGCTTGCCAAACTTGTCCTATGGGCAACCCTAATAAATTTGCTGTTCTTGATTGTTCAGGAAATAAATAGAAAAATTTGGCATCTGCTAAATCATACAAGGATTGATGACTTAACTGTAATTGATTAACCGTTGCTTTCCAGTGATCAAGATCATCCAAGCTATAGGTTCCTAATTTCAGCCGAGATTCCTCACTTAATTGTCCGAGACGTTGCAAGAATTCATCGGCAATTTGATGCCATCGTTGTCGCCAAATGGCATCGGAGGAACTATCTGTCAAGGTTCTTCCTTGTTGTTCAGGATAGCGAGTATAAAATTCTTCATTTACTAAATCAACAAAAAAGTTAAAATTAATCCCTAATAAACGTCTTTCATCCCTTAAGGCTTCTTGTCGTTCTTGTTCTGTCCCCGGAATTTGATGTAAATCTGCATAATGGTTTAACCAATAGCGTCCTCCTAACCACCCGAACCCTCCCAGGATTAAAATTGAAATAAACATTAATAAAGGCATTTTAAGACTCGCAGATATTCTTCCTGGAGTTGGAGAAACTGGGGAAGATAAACTTTGGTTTTGGGTTAAGGAAACTGTTCCCTGAGTCAGGGGAGTCGAGGGTTTTGGAAAAGACTGAGTTAGGGGAGAATTTAGGGTTGAAAGTGCTGTTAGAACATCCTGAGCCGATGGAAAGCGATCGCTTTGATGATAAGCTAACATTTTCTCTAAAATAGCCCCAAATTCTGGACTTAAATTTGTGTATTTTTTCCAATTCCAAATTAACGTTTGGGGATCAATTAATTGTTGAGGTTCTTTTCCCGTTAATAACACCAATATTGTAGCGGCTAACCCATATAAATCACTGTGGGGATAAACTTTTCCTAAACGCATTTGTTCATCGGGAGCATACCCAACTTTTCCTAAGCGAGTGGGGGTCGGATTTTGACCTTGTTGTGCAGCTAATTCTGATTCAACTTTAGCTTGAATTAATTTAACACCCCCGAAATCAATTAATATGGGTAAACCGTCTAATTGACGTTGAATAATATTGTCGGGGGAAATATCTCGATGAATCACACCATAGCTGTGAATATAATCTAAAACGGGTAACAGTTGGAGTAAAAATTGAATCATTTCTGCTTCAGTAAAGGGCAAGCATTGGCGTAAGCGTTGATTCAATAAACTCCGATAATTCAATCCTTCCACATAATCTTGGACTAAAAATAAATAGCCTTTATTATCAATGGTTTCTCGAAATAACTCTCGAAACTGAGGAATTTGAGGATGTTTTAATTTATAAAGAATTTCTGCTTCCCGTTCAAATAATTCCTGAGATTTTTTTAAGGCAAAACTTCCTTGTACCTGGGGGGCAAATTCTTTTAAAACGCAAAGTTCATCAAACCGATGTTGGTCTTGTGCTAAATAGGTGCGTCCAAAACCTCCATGTCCTAACTCACGGACAATGGTGTAATGGTTTCTCAGAACAATACCGGGGTAAATTAATTGACTCATTCGGTGTTAGGGTAAAAAAGGAATGCTGAACGGTTCAAATCTGTCTAAATTGAGAGTAGCAATTTATTAGGACTGTAACATGGGTCAACTCAGAGACGAACAACGCCAACGGGCAATTTCAGCGTTAAACGGCTTTTTATCTACACCCTTATCTGATTTAATTCAACCCTCGCCAGATAGAGGGGTTACTTCTGTTTTACAATTATTTCAACAGGTTGTCACAACTGTTCCCGCCTATCAACGATTTTTAGCAGAATATTATCAGTCTATTCCTAACATTAAAACCCTTGAAGATTTCCAAACTCTTCCTTTAATTACTAAAGAAAATTATTTACGCCAATATTCATTATCCCAATTGTGCCGTAACGGACAATTAGAAACCTGTGATTTAATTGCTGTTTCTTCTGGTTCCACTGGAAACCCGACATTTTAGCCCCGGTTTATTAGTGATGAATTGCAAATTGCCACTCGGTTTGAACAGATTTTTTATGATAGTTTTCAAGGGGATCAATGTCGGACTTTAGCAGTTATTTGTTTTACCTTGGGAACCTGGGTTGGCGGACTGTATACAACGGCTTGTTGTCGTCATTTAGCCACAAAAGGCTATCCCATTACGGTTATTACCCCTGGAAACCAAAAAACCGAAATTTTTCGAGTGATTCGAGAATTAGGGGAACAGTTTGAGCAGGTGGTTTTATTAGGCTATCCTCCGTTTATTAAAGATGTTATTGATACGGGAATTGCTGAAGGCATAGAATGGCAAAAGTATCACGTTAAATTGGTTTTTGCAGGAGAGGTTTTTAGTGAAGAATGGCGCAGTTTATTGGGGGAACGAGTTGGCTCAACACAACCCTATTATGATTCAGCAAGCTTATATGGAACAGCAGATGCAGGCGTTTTAGGAAATGAAACCCCGTTAAGTATTTGTATTCGTCGGTTTTTAGCAGAACATCCAGACATTGCTAAACAATTATTTGGAGAATCTCGATTACCGACTTTAGTGCAATATGACCCCAAAAGTCGATTTTTTGAAGTCCAAAAGCAGGAAGATTCGACAACGGGAACCTTATTATTTTCAGGAGATAATGGCATTCCTTTAATCCGTTATCATATTGCGGATCAAGGTGGAATTATTCAATTTCAGGAGATGTTAGACTTTTTAAAACAATATAATTTTGACCCTATTTCAGAATTACAGAAATTAGGAAATCGAGGTATTCATCAATTACCGTTTGTATTTGTGTTTGGGCGATCGCAATTTGTAATATCCTATTTTGGTGCAAATATTTATCCTGAAAATGTTACTGTAGGGTTAGAACAACCTTTAATAAAAGAGTGGGTAACGGGTAAATTTGTCATGTCTGTGATAGAAGATTCTGATCAAAATCGATTTCTATCAGTGGTGGTAGAATTAGCTCCCGGTGTTGAAGAAACAGAGGATAAAAAAGAAGCGATCGCCACTTCTATTTTAACTCAATTAAAGCGCCTCAATAGCGAATTTGCTAATTATGTACCCCCTGAATATCAAACCCCTCAAATTACCCTCAAATTAACCGGAGATCCTGAATATTTTCCCCTAGGAGTAAAACATCGTTACACCCGGAAACAGTAGGACAGGGGAATAGGGGTTTGAGAGCCTACTTTTAGACCCATATCCCGCCCCCTACCCGTTAACCATCAAGGTCAACCCCTGACTGTTTCCAAATAACTCCAGAAGGTATTTTGTAATAACATCGCAACGGTCATGGGGCCAATACCGCCGGGAACTGGGGTAATATATTGGGCGATGGGTTGAACACTATTAAAATCCACATCCCCGACCAGGCGAGATTTACCGTTAGCATCGGTTATTTTATTAATCCCAACATCGATAACAATAGCACCCGGTTTCACAAAATCCGCCGTGATCATTTGCGGACGTCCAACGGCTCCCACTACAATATCAGCATCACGGGTAACTTTTGCTAAATCTTTCGTTTTTGAATGGGCAATTGTTACGGTACAATCTGCTTCTAAGAGCATCAACGCCATCGGTTTTCCCACTAAAATACTACGACCCAAAACAACGGCGTGTTTGCCTTTTAACTCAATATTATACTCTTCAAATAGTCGCATAACTCCGGCGGGAGTACAACTTCTTAACCCCTTTTCCCCCCTAGCTAACCGTCCTAAATTTTCTGGGTGTAAACCATCAGCATCTTTTTGGGGATCAATTTCATACAATAACCCAACAGCATCTAAATGGGGAGGTAAAGGTAACTGCACTAAAATTCCATCGACCTGTTGATTTTGATTCAAGGTATGAATCGTTTGGGTAAGTTCTTCTTGAGTAGTTTCTGCGGGAAAATGTTGACCAAAGGAAGCAATACCGACCTTAGCACAAGCTTGTTCTTTATTGCGAACATACACCGCACTGGCTGGGTTATCTCCCACCATAATTACCGCCAAACCGGGAGGACGCCCTACTTTCGCTTCCCACGTTTGGACTTGTTCTTGAAGTTCAGCTTGGATTTTTTTCGCTGTAGATTTACCGTCTAATAGATTATCCATAATTCGTTGTCTCGTCGTTCACTCTATTGCAATCGTCTCTATTTTTAGCAGTTAAGCTAGGATTGGAGATAATTTTACCTATAAATTTAATCTTTTTCTCACGAAAGGTTATAGGCTTGAGAAAAGAATTTTATTTGAGATTCCAGACTCTATGACCCTTGCATTTCCAGTGAAGTTCACCCCAAGGTTGCCCCTGAGTATTGTATTACTATTTGTGACCGGATTAGTCGGTTGTGGGAGTATTACTCCTTCGGAAACTTGGATTAATTTGAACACTGCTAAAATTGATCAACTTCAACAAAGGCAGAAAATCGGTGCTAAAGTTTATCTACGAGGTAAAGTGGAAAGCCATGCACCATTTTTAGGTGCAGGTGCTTATCAACTCCAAGATAATACAGGTTCTATTTGGGTATTCACAACTCAACCCTTACCCCCCCTTAACCAAGACTTATTAATTCAGGGTAAAGTCGAATATAAAAGTATTTTACTTAAAGATATGAAAGGCAAAGATATTGGAGAAGTTTATCTTAAAGAAATTAAACGAGAATAACTGATAACTGATAACTGATAACTGATAACTGATAACTGATAATTATGATTCAAGTTTCTTTGGCAATTCTTTATCGAGAAGGAAAGTTTTTATTTCAATTGCGAGATAATATTCCTGGAATTATTCATCCGGGGGTTTGGGGATTATTTGGCGGACATTTGGAAGGGGAAGAAACGCCAGAATTGTGCTTGAAACGAGAATTAATTGAAGAAATTGGTTATCAAGTTTCTGATTTAGTTCTGTTTAAAGAGTATGGTGATTCTCTGGTTAATCGTTTTGTTTTTTATGCTCCTTTAACGGTTGATTTAAGCCAATTAGTCTTAAATGAAGGATGGGATATGGGTTTGTTAACCACCGAGAATATTAAAGCTGGAGAATGTTATTCTCACAAAGCAGGAATGGTGAGGTTAATTGGAACTCCTCATCAAAGGATTTTGTTAGATTTTATCACTCAGAAGTTAATTTAACCTACAATCGGAACACTGCCATCATTGGGTAAAATAGAACGAGGATTAATAGATTCGCCATTAGGTTGACGGACTTCAAAATGCAGATGAATGGAATAGCCTCCGCCATCAATTTCTAATCCTTCATAACCAAACCCTGAACCTCCTCGCACCCCTATCCATTGACCTTTGGTAATATTTTGACCCACTTTAACCCGAATCGATTGTAAATGAAAATAAACGTGTTCCCAACCATCGGAACGTTTAATATAAATTGCCCGACCTTCTGCACCACTGCAATCATTTTTAATATAATCCACAACACCATCACTGGCAGCATAACATTCATCGGGTGTATATCCGCCAATATCAACTCCTGCATGAAGTCTGCCTCTCGCATAACCAAATTCTGCCCTTGACCCCATACTGGTTCCTGTCATCGGCCATATCCACTCGGAATTAGAAGCAGCAAAGGAAGCCGAAGAAACTGAACGAGAGGTGGTTAATTCTTCATCATTTTCTAAAAGTTTAACTTGATGAGAAAGAACAAACCAAGTGGTCATATTTTTGGGTTTTGGAGATAAGAAATTAACCTTTAAATGGTTTTCTTCTGCTTCAGAATAACTTTCGATTTCAAAGATTGTATCACAATGAACCCCTATTTTTTCGTTATAAGAGATAGCTTCAGCAGTAACGGGATGAAGTTTAAAAACCGTATGTTCTATAATTTGTAATTTCATGGTAAATTATTCCCTATGAGTTTGTTTTTATAAATTGCCTTAAAGCGGGAATTAAATATTGCGTTAAGGTATAGGCATCAACCCCTAATTCCGTGCGTTCTTTTGCTGCTAAAATTCCAGCTTGAGAATGCCACCAAACTGCACTATTAACAATTGATTCTACAGGTTTTTCCGCTAAAATAATAGGGGGTAACAGCCCTCCTAATAATCCCGTTAAAACGTCACCGCTTCCCCCTCGACCTAAAGCCGGGGTACTATCAGGATTAATCCAAACTTGATTTGGGGTAGCAATACAGGTTCTTGCCCCTTTTAAGACAATAATGGTTTGGGTTAATTCAGCAGCTTGTTTCGCTAAATTAATTTTATTTTTTTCTAATTCTATTAATTCAGGGAACAAACGTTTAAATTCTCCTAAATGGGGGGTTATAATCGTGGTAGATTGACGAGAAGATAGGGTAAAAAAGGGATTGAGTTTAGATAAAATATTAAGAGCATCTGCATCTAAAATAATCGGACAATTTGCTGTTAAAATCGTTTCAACAATAAGGTGAGCTTCTGGGGTTAATCCAGGGCCACAGGCAATAGTTTGATACCGCCTTAAATCGATATCTTCTGGAAGTTTGAGAATGGCTCCATTTTCCGTTTCAGGACAACCGATAATTAAGGCTTCGGGTAATGTCGAACTGAGTAAGGATTTAATCGAATTCGGAACAGCAATGGATAACATTCCAATCCCGCTTGCTCTGGCTCCCAGTCCGGCTAAAATAGCGGCTCCGGTATATTGTTTTGAACCTGCTATGATTAATAAATGACCATTTTTATATTTATGGGAATTGGCAGAACGGGGGAGGGGTAAAGTCTGAATTGCTGTTGAGGAAGTGATACGATTTAAAAAGGGAGATTTCCCTAAAATTTCTTGAATATCTGTTAAGGGAATATCAAAATCAATCAGTTCTGCTATTCCAATATAATCTAATCCGACCTCTTGTAAAAAGGCTTGTTTCCATAAACCCAAACAGAGAGTTAAATCAGCGCGAATTGCGGTTCCTAATATTTCTCCCGTATCGGTATGAATTCCCGATGGTAAATCAATACTAATAACCCATTTATTCCCAGTGTTAATGGTATCAATAGCGTTAGCAAGTTCTCCAGCGATAGGTCGTTCTAAACCAAATCCAAATAAGCCATCGATTAAAACATCACAGGTTTGTAATTCTTCAATATTAGAAGAAACTGGAATTCCTAAACTAACGGCATAGTTAGCATGAGCCTCGGTTAATTCTTTTCGTTTAGAAAAAGGGCTATAAATAATAATAGGATACCCTAGAAAATATAATTCTCTAGCGACAACTAACCCATCACCACCGTTATGTCCTGGCCCTACTAATATCCCGATTTTATTTGAGGAGGTTATTGAGTTTTCCGATAAAAACTTCTGTAAGCGTTGGGTAATTTTAAGAGCCACTTTTTCCATTAACGCAGCCACAGGCATTCCCGCAGAAAAAATCCGATTTTCAATAGTTCGCATTTGTTCTGCGGTAACAACAATTTGTTGAATTTTTTCGGATCTTATTTCAGAATTCATAAAATCATAAACTATGTAATATCACCCTATTATAATATCGTAGGGGCTTGTGCCCCTTCCCGCCCAAAATTATCTCCCAAAATAAATCGTAGCACGAGGTAATCCTGAACTTTTGAGGTAATTTTCCCATTGTTGTGCTAACTGTTGATTAGCAAAGGGGCCAACAGCAACGAAAGGATTAGAAGCGGCTTGTTGCATCTGAACACTTTGAGAAGGAACTCCCAACGCCACAATATTTTGAGCCATAGCAACCAGTTGATTCCGTTGACTAGGAATTAAAATAAAATAACCGTTGGTATTGCCTAAACCCAAATTAAAATTAGGCTGAGTTGGTACAACATTGGGAACAGTCGGAATACTCGCTAAAAACGCTTGTAATTGCGCTGTACTATTAATAATAGTCGAAGAAATTCCAGCTAAAGCCAAATTTTGTTGGAGTTGATTGGCATTCGACAAATTAACAAAACTTCCCGCTTGAATCACAGATTGCCCTTGATAAGTTAAAGTTCTGGCATTCGGAGAAAGTCGGCGCACAGCACTTAAAGAAGTAGTTGTTGGACTCACAAAAACTTGATATAATCCCAAGTCTGTTGTCACGGGAACTTGACCGGGAGGAATAGAAGTGGTAATCACTTTTACATCTGTTTGGTCTAGGGGAATAATCATCGGATTTACCGTTACCGGATTATTAAAATCTTCTCCGGTTTTAAAGTTAATAATATTTCCTTGAACGCCTTGTTGTTTTAAGGTTTCAATCAGTTGTTGAGCTTCACTTTGATTAAAATAAATTCCTAGATCAATAATGCTACGATTATTATAGCGTTGCATCATCGCTCCGGGTTGAACTTGTTGCACCACTTCTAATAATAAAGGACTCTCCCCATTGACATAAACCCCATAGCGTTGTTCGGCTAAAACGGGGTTGGCTATCCATCCATATCCCCCCAATAGCATTAGGGTAGAAAATAGGGGAATTTTCAATAAAAAATTGATCAACCCATTTGTTTTTTTCTGTATTACAATAGAATAGACTGACATTTTAACGTCCTCCCGGTTTGAGTGAGTTCGATTGATGTTGGCAAGTTAGTGAATCCAGAGTAATCAGAACTGACAGATCAGTCAACATTAAAATTAAAGTTAAGTGAGTTTCTTGAAATTGGCAAGTTATTCTGATGGGATCATGAGCAAAGTTGTTGTTGGTCTTTCCGGTGGAGTCGATAGTTCCGCCGCCGCCGCCTTGTTACACAACCAAGGCTATGAGGTGGTGGGGTTAACCCTGTGGCTAATGAAGGGAAAAGGACAATGCTGTTCTGAAGGAATGGTGGATGCAGCGTCTATTTGTGAACAATTAGGAATTCCCCATCATATTGTTGATAGTCGAGAGTTATTTCAAACCTATATTGTAGACTATCTGGTGGATGGATATCGAGACGGAATTACACCCTTACCTTGTTCTCAATGTAACCGCGCGGTGAAGTTTGGGCCGATGTTAAATTATGCCCGTGAACAGTTAGGAATTGATCGGATTGCAACGGGTCATTATGCTAGAATTAACTATGATGAAACTCGCGATCGCTATCAATTAAAACGAGCCGTAGACCGCAATAAAGATCAATCTTATTTTTTATACGACCTCACCCAAGATTTACTCGCTGGAACGCTATTTCCCTTGGGAGAAGTCCTCAAAACTGAAACCCGTAAAATTGCCAGTCAATATAACTTAAAAACCGCCGATAAACCCGAAAGCCAAGATTTATGTTTAGTGGAAGCCAATGGTTCCATGCAAGCGTTCTTGGATAAATATATTACCGGGAAAAAAGGCGATATTGTTGATACAACGGGGAAAGTTTTAGGACACCATGAAGGCATTCATCATTATACCATTGGACAACGAAAAGGATTAGGAATTTCTGCCCCCAATCCGTTATATGTTGTGGGAATTGATGCAGGTCGAAATCAAGTCATTGTTGGGGATAGAGATAGTGCTGTTCAAACAGAATGTCTGATTAAACGAGTCAATTGGGTGTCGATTTCACCACCCGATACCCCCATTCGCGCCGAAGTGCAAATTCGTTATCGGTCACAACCTCAACCCGTTACCGTTGTTCCCCTTAATTCCCCAGAAGCAGAAGAACTTGATCCCAATATTGGGTCTTGCGTTAAACTCATTTTTGATGAACCTATCTTTGGGATTACTCCGGGTCAAGCCGCCGTTTGGTATGACGGAGATTTAGTCTTAGGAGGGGGAATTATTGAACAGCAAAAATAAGTTTTACCTAGAGGGTTAAATTGAATTCAATTTAACCCTTTTAAGATGTTGAGAAATAACAGCAAAACTGATTCCTTGCGTAAGAGTACGGAGCAATTTAAAAAATTGTATCCTAAACAACTGTAAGATTACATAGGATTTTACTGGGTTCACTGATACCGATGCTCAACATCAAAACATAATTCCAAAAAATCACGGATTACAAATAGGGGTCTATTTGTGCTAAAAAGTGCAGTAACGCCGATCTTAATCCCCAACCACAAAGGAAAACAGAGGAACTGTGACCCAAACTTTAATTCCATCCACCACCATTCGTAATGTCCATCGCACCGTTCTCGATAACGGAATTGTGCTGCTTGTCACCGAAAATCCGGCGGCTGATATTATTGCAACTCGTTTATTTTTGCGAACGGGAAGCCGCTGGGAACCCCAGGAAAAATCAGGACTTTCCCATCTATTAGCCACTGTATTAACCAAAGGAACCAACCAACTTTCCTCCTTGGAAATTGCCGAACAAATTGAATCCGTTGGAGCTAAATTGAATGCAGACACGTCAACGGATTATTTTTTAATCAGTCTAAAAACTGTTGCTTCCGATTTTGAAAATATTTTAAATTTAACCGCGCAATTATTACGGTTTCCCTCTTTTCCCGAAGACGAAATCGAACTCGAACGCCGCATCACCATTCAGGGAATTCGCTCACAACGGGAACAACCCTTTTCTGTCGCTTTTGAACAACTGCGACACCAGATGTACCAACATCACCCCTACGCTTTATCGACCCTGGGAACCGAAGCCAGCGTTTCCCAACTCAGCCGCGCCGACCTGCAAGAATTCCATCAAACCTATTTTCGTCCTGATAATTTAATTATTTCCATCGCCGGACGCATTACCCCAGAAGCCGCGATGGAACAAATTGAACGGGTATTTGGCGACTGGATAGCGCCTCAAACTTCTTTACCGACATTATCCTTACCCACCTTAACCCCCCATCCTCAAAGCGCCATTACCCCTCAAGAAACCCAACAGTCCGTTGTCATGTTGGGCTATTTAACCAGTTCTGTCAACCATGAAGACTATTCAGCCTTAAAAGTCTTAAATACCTATCTGGGAAATGGCTTATCGAGTCGGTTATTTGTGGAATTGCGGGAAAAACGAGGATTAGCTTACGATGTATCTGCCTTTTTTCCCACTCGCCTCGACCAGTCTCAATTTGTCGTGTACATGGGAACCGCACCCGAAAATACCGATATTGCCATTGAGGGGTTACGCACAGAAGTTGAACGTCTCGTCAATATTCCCTTAACGCCAGATGATTTGCAAGTGGCTAAAAATAAACTCTTGGGTCAATATGCTTTAGGAAAACAAACCAACTCCCAACTGGCGCAAATCTATGGCTGGTACGAATGTTTAGGGTTAGGGATAGAATTTGATACGGAATTTCAGACTAATATTGCGGGGGTGACTTCAGCAGAAGCTTTACGAGTCGCTAACCACTATTTCATTGAACCTTATCTTTCCGTCGTTGGCCCCGAAGCCTTTGTAAGTTCCCAGTCCTAGGCTTTTTCCGGCTTTCAACTCCTTCCTCTGGCTGGTACAATAACCAGGCAGAAATCTTAAAGTTAAGGTGGGAGGAGGATTGTTATGCAGCAACAGAATCATCAAGGGTTTAAGTTCAAGATTCACCGTTATTTACCCATAGCCTCCGTATTTGTTATCGGGTTAAATTTGATACCGTCAGCAATTGCCCAAACCCCGAATCTATCTCCGGTAAAAATTGCCGTAGAAGTCAGTCGCCCGGTATTGCAAATGGGGAGTCGGGGAAAGGACGTTTCTGAACTGCAAGCGACCCTAAAATTATTGGGATATTATCAGGGGGCTGTTGATGGCATTTATTCGGAAGCAACAGCAAAAGCCGTTTCTGAGTTTCAAACCTTCGCCGGGTTAACCGCAGATGGCATTACGGATAGTACAACCTGGAACCGTTTATTTCCCCCTGTAACTTCCACCGCTACATCAGTTACAAATAATACCGTTTGTCAGCAACCTGTTGTCAGTAATTCTACGGATACAGCAACAGCAGCGACTACACCCGATAACCCTAGTTTTCCGATATTGCGTCTGGGAATGCAAGGAATAGCAGTCACAGGGTTACAAGAACGTTTGAAAGCGAAGGGATTTCTCAAAGGTGACGTTGATGGGGTATTTGGCCCGGAAACCCAATTAGCGGTTAAAGCCGCCCAAACGGAATTTAAACTCAAATCCGATGGCGTTGTTGGGTCGGAAACTTGGATGGTTCTGTTACGTTGATAGGATAATTGTAGGGCGCTCCATTACGAACCCTAGAATTATAAACCCTCAAAAAATAGGAATTCACAAACCCAATTTCTATTCTATTTCCCCAAATATCCCCTCGGTGTAATCATCCAATTTTCATAAATACCCGTGCTTTGATTTCCGATTAATACTGTTGTTAACATATCCACCGCATCAGGATTAAACTGTTCTAAAGTAGTTATAGTAATTTCCTCATCACAACGATAGGCAGAACGAACCATTGCGACAGGAGTATTGCCAGAACGAGCTTCTAAAAAAATGCGTTTAGCAGTGTGTAATTGCTCTGTGCGGGTGCGCGATCTCGGATTATATAAAATACACACAAAATCTGCTTGGGCTGCCGCTTTTAATCGGTTTTGAATGACCTCCCAAGGGGTTAATAAATCACTCAAACTAATCGCACAGAAATCGTGCATTAAGGGAGCTCCCACCCGACTTGCTGCCGCCTGTAACGCACTAATCCCCGGAAACACTTGCACCATCGGAGTTTTGCCATCCCAACTCCTAGCGCGTAACTGTTCAAACACTAACCCCGCCATACCATAAATGCCACAGTCCCCCGATGATACCACCGCCACCGTTAACCCCCATTGAGCCAAATCAATCGCCCGTTCTCCCCGTTGACGTTCTTGGGTAATGGGATAGGATTCAACAATCTGACCGGGACGAAATAAAGGCCGAATTAAGTCTAAATACAAGGAATATCCAATGACCACATCCGCTTGGACAATGGCTGTTTGAGCCGCAGGAGTGATTTGATCCAATTCACCAGGGCCAATTCCAACTAATAATAACTGTCCCGTGCGTCCAGTATATTCCTGTTCAGCTTGGGCAATAGCCACCGTTACCGCCTGTCCGATGCGGTTGGAAGTTGAAGCACTTGGTAACTGATCTCGGTAAATTTGCTTAGAAACGAATAACGTTTTTACTCCTGCGGCTTGTAATGCGGAGGCTTCAGCGACGCTAGGGGTTCCCACTTCGGCTTCAACAACCTTAGACGGGTTAGGCACTTTTATCTCCCGCAGAACTTCCGAGGGAAAGGTGCGTAACGGCCAATGCTTGGCTTGACACAACTCCACTAACCCCGGTTCATCTCCTTTAATATCCAGAGTGGCGATTCCTGCGATCGCTTCTTCCGCTAAATTATACTGTTGTAAAGTTTGCTCAATAGCCTTCTCAATCAATGCTCTAGGGGTGTTGCGTTCACAGCCTATTCCCACCCATAACACCCTGGGAAACCACTGAACTTGAATTGTATCTGATACTCGACGTTGAGAACTAATACAGATGTGAAATTTCGCCTCTGAATTCGGGGTAAAATCAAAAGGATGAGCGGGGGGTAAAGTTGTTTGCCATAACGTTGAACCCACCTCCTGAAACACGTTAACTTGTTCTCCCCTGGCGATCGCCCCACTTACGGCTGTCCAATCTCCTGGCCCCTGTCGCCAACCAAAGGGAAGCCCTAATAAATCTAGCGCTGGTAATCCTAAAGCGTTAGTTGCCCCTGTAATAATAGGTGTGGCGTTCAATTGTCGGGCAACTAAACGAGTTAGTTGATCAGCGCCGCCTTGATGTCCACTACAGAGACTGATGACAAATTTTCCGGTTTGATCCAGCACTACAACCGCAGGATCACTGGATTTATGCTGTAATAAAGGAGCGATTAATCGCACCACAGCACCAGCGGCTAAACCAAAAATAAACCCTCGGTGACTTGACCAAAGCGTTGCTAGGTGTTCCGATAGAGAGCCGGAATAGACTTGTGTTCCAGGTAAGGGGTGGAGTGTGTTGGGTATCCACAAAATGGCATTTAAACCTTGACAAAGGGGTTGAAGTTGTTGTACAGCCTGGGGGGTGGTGGCAATAGCAGCAATGGGTTGAAACGATTGAAATTGGGAAAAACTCATCGGTTGGGGTGACAACTATAGATTAGAATAAAGAACTTGTTTCTTTTTGATTGTAAATTGGGAAGACTCTGATTGATTCACAAAAAGTTAAGTCTTGATCAAGTGTTGAACGGGACAAAGCCTAGGATCAAGTTATCAATATTTTATTTTAGGTAAAAAGGCGGAGCATCTGTAATGGATCAGAAAACGGAATTATTATTAAAGTTAGATATTTTTAGAGAATTTTATACAGAAGAAGTCGAACTGATTAGTGAGTATTTTTCGATTCACAAGTTCTTTGATTTACAAGTGATTCTGCCCCAAACAGGTCAGGATTCCTCCTTTGGGATTATTCTCTCTGGGGAAGTCAGCGTTATGGGAGATCAGATGGAAAATACCAGTCGCACCCCAGGAGATATTTTAGGGGAAATGGCATTTATCCAAGGTCGTCGCTCAGATTTTATTGCGGCCAGTGATGGAGCGATCGCGATTATGACTTTTGATGATATTGAAAAGTTAAAATTAAAACAACCCTATGTCGCCGTTAAATTAATCAGTTTGGCAACTCGGAATCTGGTGAATAAATTACGCAAAAATCCCCCCGAAAATACAACAGAAATCATACTATTATTAGCGGATAATAATTTATTTTCCGATTTGATTAATTTAGTCAAGGATCATCTTCATATTATTGAAAAATTTTCGATTATTACCTCTGATAAATTCAAGATTTTTTTAGAGGATACAACAAATTTAACCGTTAGCGAAGTCATTGAATCTCATTATTTAATTTTAGGAGAAACAGCCATTGGTTCCCGAATTTTATTAGATCAGGTTAAAGCGATTGTGTATCTACGCGATCCGACAACAAGCGAATCTAATCCCCCAGCTATTGAAGCTTTATCGAGGTTATGTGACTTGCAGCAAGTTTTGTTTGCTACCAATTTATTAACGGCTAATGCAGTTTTTCAATATTTAGAATAAAGGACATTAACCCTTATGAACAAGCGAGTTTTAATTCTAGGAGGTCGAGGACGGATTGGCAACAGTGTTGCTGAGGATTTAGCTCAACATACTTCTGCTGAAATTACCATTACTGGACGGAAACTGACGGGAAATAGAGCGATTAATCCTCGGTTTAAGGTTTTAGAATTGGATTTAGAAGATCAACAAAAATTAGAAACTGCGATCGCAAATTCCGATTTAGTCATCCACTGTGCAGGGCCATTTCATTATCGAGATACTGGGGTGTTGCAAGCTTGTATCCAACAGAATGTTAATTATATTGATGTGAGCGATAATCGTGGCTTTACAAGTCGGATTTTAGAGCATTCGGAAGCTGCTAAAAAAGCTGGAGTTACTGCTATTATTAATACCGGTATTTTCCCTGGTATTTCTAATAGCATGGTTCGTCAAGGCGTTGAACAATTTGATCAAGTTGAAAAAATCCATTTGAGTTATGTTGTTGGGGGGTCTGGCGGTGCAGGAATGACGGTGATGCGAACCACATTTATCGGGTTACAACGTCCGTTTGAAGTGTGGATAAATGGAGAATGGAAAACCATTAAACCCTATAGTGAACGAGAAACCATTGAATTTCCTCCCCCCTACGGAAAAACAGGAGTTTATTGGTTTGATATGCCGGAATGTTTCACTTTAGTAGACTCTTTTCCAGCTAAAACAGTTATCACAAAATTCGGTACAGTTCCCGATTTTTATAATTATTTAACCTGGAGTGTTGCCCATTGGTGGCCGGCGAGTTGGTTACAAAATCCAGCCGTAATTGAGTTTCTATCCCAAGTCAGTTATCGCATGACCAATGTTACGGATATTTGGAGTGGAATTGGAGTAGCAGTTCGGTCTTGTGTCACCGGAATTAAACAAGGAAAAACCGTTGATTATTGTTCAACAATTGTTCATGAAAATACCGCTACCATTGCGGGAATAGGAACCGGAACAATTGCAGAATTATGCTTAAACGGAGAACTGCAAAAACCCGGTGTTTGGCCCGTTGAACAAGTATTATCAACTCCCTTATTTGAAGCCGCCATGAACAACCGAGGCATTAACATTCAAACCTCGTAGGGTGCGTAAGCAAAGCGCACGCACCACCCTTAAATTTATCGTAACTCTTTAAGACGCTCTAACGCATCTTCATAAGAAGCTTTTCGACCTAATTTATCATAAAGTTCAGCAGCTTTTTGGAAATCAGCGATCGCTTTTTCTTTATTATTTAATTGCAAATAAGCTAAAGCTCGATTATAATAAGCATCAGCAAAACCCGGATTTAAACGAATCGCTTCGGTGTAATCTTCTATCGGATTAGGAGCGCGAGTCGGTTCAATAATTCGAGTAGCTAAAAGAGTGCGGGCAATGCCTCGATTAAAATAAGCTTCTGGAGTATTCGGGTTTAATTCAATCGCTTGATTAAACGCACCAATCGCATCCCAAGTTTCTCCCTGATCTAATAAGGTTAATCCTTGAAAATAAAACGCTTGATAACTTTGGGGATGATCCCAGGAAAGCGGATTAACTTCTGGCGGTTTTTCATCAATGACTAAATCCGATGATTTTAAACCCGTTTCTAATAATTTTGCCATAAATAAATTAATCGGAATTGCCGCATTAAATCCTGTTTTAATCGGAGCCACATCACCGGAACTGGTTTGAGCAAAGCCAAATTCTCCCTGTCCATGTAAGCCAACAACACGGGCTTCCGAATCAAAAACCGGCCCCCCACTCATCCCACTCCAAGTCACCGCTTGATAGCGTAAATTATAGCCTTCTGGACGATTTTTCGGGCGACTGGTGACTAATCCAGGGGATAATTCCGGTTCCCGTTCAACACCTGTTAATCCCCCCGTTGCTGGGTATCCATAAACATAAATTTGAGCACCAATTACGGCTTGTTCAGAATTACCTAATGTTGCCACCGGATACTGTTGAGAACTCTCAAATTTAATAATCGCTAAATCCGGTTCTTGATCATCATTTTGTAAACGAATAATCTTCTGACTCGGATGATTTTTTCCATCAGAAGTTCGCACACTATATTCCACAGTTGGATCTTCGACAACATGATTAACAGTCAACACCGTGTAAATATTACCATTTTTAGCAATAATCACCCCAGAACCATCTCCTAATTGACTATTAATTTGTACGGTAATCGGTTCGGCAATTTCTGCTACCTGTTGCGCTGTTTTTGCCATCACAATTGTTGATTGACTGACAACGATAGCCGCCACCGTTGCTGTTCCGGTTACGAGATAAAGAAAAGAGTCCGACGCAAACCACCCTAAACCCATAATTCAAATCCTCGATAATAAAGCCACTTGATTTGCCATCATCCGTTACCTACTACCCATTAAAAACTCGGCTGAAATTCATAAAACGACAATTTGATCAATAGACGTAATTTCACGAGATTTTGTTCATCCTTTTTGTAACTTCTATTTTAAGCTAATATCAATGAGGGGGTGATGTTGTACTCTAATATTAGCAAACCATCAATTTTAAAGTTATTTAACAAACAATTAGCAGGCAGAAACATCTGCTGCACAAATCAAATAATTAATAATGGCTTGCGTTAATCCTTCTAAGGTATATTCTTGAGGTTCAACATCTACCCGTCCTAATAAATTGATACAACTTTTAGAGGTTTGGGGGCCAATGGAAGCAATACAAATCGAGTCTAAATAATTGGGGGGTAAAGTGTGTTCAGGGAGGGATTGAATTAACTGGTAATAATTTTTAACGGTTTTAGAACTCGCAAAGGTAATCACATCAATTTTTTGACTTTGTAACGCCTCTAAAACGTCAGGAGAAATACTCTCAGGACAGCCAGATTCATAAGCTGCTACTTCCACAACCGTTGCTCCTTTTGTGGTTAATTCCTGAACTAAAACCTCTCGTCCTCCCGTTTCTACTCTGGGGAATAAAATTCGTTTACCTTCTAAAGATTCGGGGAAATGTTCAACGAGGGAATCTGCCACAAAATCTGGGGGAATAAAATCTGGTTTTAAACAACGTTCTTGCAAACTGGCTGCGGTTTTTTTCCCGACAACGGCTATTTTAGTTTGACCTAAACTGCGAATATCTTTTCCCAGGTTTATTAAGCGATTAAAAAAGTATTCAACGCCATTAGAAGAGGTGAAAATTAACCAATCAAAATGATTTTCAGAACCTTTTTCTAACTGTTCAATGGCTTGATCTAAACTATCCCAACTGGAGGGAGGAGTAATCACTAAAGCAGGCATTTCTATCACCGTTGCGCCCTGTGCTTTTAATAAGTCGCTAAATTGACTGGATTGTTCAGCAGAACGAGTGATTAATATGGTTTTTCCGAATAAAAGTAGATTCATAGTATCCAGATTTAAAATAGAATTTTCTAGGGGTTGATTTGGTTGCCAAGAGTGTTGGGTAGGGTTAAGGAAATCTCGCAAGCGCACGACTTCACCTACTACAATTACACAGGGAGATAAAGATTCATGGGCTGTTATTTCTACAATATCATTTAATGTACCGATCCAGACTTTTTGTTGAGGACAACCCCCAGATTTAATAATAGCAATGGGGGTTTGGGGTAGTCGTTCATGGCGTAGCAGTTGATGGACAATTTCAGCTAAATTTCGTCCTCCCATTAAAATGACTAAGGTTTCAATTTGCGAAACAATTTGCCAATCTAAGGCTTCTAAATCATGGGCGGTCATGACTGCAAAGCAACGACTCATCACCGGGTCTGTTAGGGGAATAGAAGCGAGAGTTGGTGCAGCTAAAGCGGATGAAAGTCCGGGGATGACTTCAAAGTTACATTGAGATTCAATTAAGGCTTGAATTTCGGAAGTGGTACGTCCAAAAATAAACGGGTCACCTCCTTTTAAACGAATGACTTGTTTTCCTCTCAGGCAATATTCGACTAATAATTGATTAATTTCTGCTTGGGGAGTGCTAGGCTGTCCGCCTCGTTTTCCGACATTAATTTTTAAACAATTTGCTGGAATTAATGTTAAAATAGAGTCATCAACTAAAGCATCATAAATTATGACTTCTGCTTGGGAGAGTAATGCTTGAGCTTGTAAGGTTAGATAAGCAATTTCTCCTAACCCTGCTCCCATTAAATAAACTTTTCCTTTTTGCCCAATCATTGGTAGAATTTTAGAGAAGTGAAGGTTTGAATTTAATTTTATCCTAACTCAAGGGTATGAAGCTTTAAGAAGTGTCACAGTGGATATCAAAATATTATTATTTTTCTTCATAATCGGGGAACAGAAGTGGGGTGGATTGACTTTGTGATGGTCAATGGTCATGACCTTTAAAACATTTAGGGTTTGTGGTGTGTGCGCGGAGCTTACGCACCCTACTAATTATTGAGGAGAGTTGAATCTTTATGAAAATACAGTTTAATTATGGTGATTTCGGTTTAGGATTAACCGTAGTTCTCTTACTCACCTTTAGTGTTTTGCACTGGTTACATATTCCGGCGGGAAGCTTTTTAGATTGGGTCATTGGTTGTGCCGTTTTTTGGTGGTTATTGTTAATTGTAACGGTTCCTTGGAATATTCATTTTGAGGCGAAAGAAGTTTTAGCCGAAGCCGAAGAATCGAGAAAAAAGGGGATTTTTGTTGAAGAACAACAAGTGCAATATGTCACTCAGTTAGCTCAACGTTCTCTTTGGGTTGCTTTGGGTTTACATTTGTTATCCACTATCGGACTTTATGGGTTAGCTTGGTTAGGAATTAGTGTGGTGGGTTATTGGGGTGCAGGTGCGGCTTTACTGTTAACGATTTTACGGCCTTCGGTGCGTGCTTATCAATATTTAGCCACTCGATTAGCAATGGTTCGTCGTCAATTTTCCTATCCCCGTGAGGATGTTGTAGAATTGCGAAATCGCTTTGAAATTTTGGAAACAACCTTAAAAGAGTTAGAGCGAAAATTGAACCTAAAATATCCTGATTCTTGGGCAACTCAACAAGAACAAAAATGGCAAGCTATTCGTGAAGAGTTAACTCATTTAACGGCTAATTTAGAAACCTTGAAAGCGACGAATCAATCGGAACATCATCGCTTACAAAAAGAGGCAGAAAATGCGATCGCTCAATTAAGTGCTGATGGGCAATTTCTTAATCATGTTCGAGAAATTATTCGATTTGTCAAAGAGGCGTAATGGGTTGGTTGTTGATAGTAATATTCCATCCCTTCATGATCCCCCAAAAACTCCTTTTGTTAAAGGGGTTAGGGGGAATCATCTATAGCATTTATAATTAGATTTCATATAATATAATCTATACAAGGAGAAAAAAATGAAAAGTGTTACACCAAAGGAATTACAAGGTAATCTTGACAATTTGCTCGACGAGATTTTAAGAACAGGGATACCTTTGGAAATTGATCGGGGGGGGAAACGTCTTCGCATTGTCCCCGTAGAAAAGTTAGAGAAGTTACAGAACTTGGTATATCGTCCTCATGTTATTTTAGGAGAACCGGACGATTTGATTGATCTTAATTGGGAGCAGGAGGTCAATCTTGATCTACCTTGATACTCATATTGTAGTTTGGCTGTATGCAGGATTAACGGACAAATTGAGTGATTTAGCGAGGTCTTTGATGAATACTCATGATCTCTACATTTCACCGATGGTACGTTTGGAGTTGAAATATCTCTACGAAATTGGACGAATTTCAGAACAGCCAGATCCCATTATTGCTGATTTGGGCAATCTTATCGGTTTGAGAATTTGTGAGCAAGATTTTAATAAAGTGATTGGTTATAGTCTGGGATTAGATTGGACTCGTGACCCCTTTGATCGCCTTATTGTTGCTCATGCAGGGGTAAATGGAAATATTTTACTGACAAAAGACAACATAATTTTAGCGAATTATGTTCAAGCGAAATGGGAATGATTGATAATCAATAGAGATTATATCCCAGATATTGAAGGATGGAATATAAATATGTATTTAAACTTTAGGCTAATAATCGCACATCGCTATATTTCCCATCCCATTATAATAATCCTGATAGTTCATAGAGTCTTCTAACTAACGCTAAAATTTGCTCACCGTAGGTGGGATCGTCTGACCAGCGACCGCTTAATTGTTGTAGATAGGGGGCGATTCCTCTGGTGACAAATTCAAACCGAGGATCGACAATATCTTGAACTAAAGGTTCATGACTGGCGTAGGCTTTTAAATGTTGAATATGGGCTCTGATTCCAATTTCTGCTGTGGGGAAAGACGCACTTTCCGAAGCGCCTCCTAAACTTCCTAAACCGCCGAAATTATGTTGTTCAGGTTTGAGAATTCCCCCAAATTGTAAAAAGTTGGTTTCTAAACACATTTGACAAAAGGCAATATCATGATTAACTCCTTCAATACTGGCTTCTTCTCGATAGATTTTGGCAATTTGAGGAACGCTATTGATTAGATTAGAATCATGGGTTTTAATAAACATAATGAGTTGAACTTCTGTAGTTAACCCATTACCCATAATTTGATCCATTTGACTATTATAGGGACGAATATTAGAACGCAACACAACACTACGATTGGGATTATCCCAACTCACGGAAATACCACAATTTCTTAAATCTATCGCACGAATATAAACAATATTATTGTATCGAATTCTTCTGACTCTATTAGAAATTTGAGATAAATTTAATCCTAATTTATCGACTAAATCAATGGGAATAAAGGCATTTCCATTTACTAAAATTCCATTTTCTCCATAGCGACGACCATTAATATTAATCCCAATAGAACCATAAACTGGTGTACCGGGAGGAACGGTTGGAATCGGATTTGTAGAGTCCTGATTTAACCAACTGATTAATCCATTGGTAATTCCAATGGCAATATCTCGTCGTCGGGTTTGAATTAAAGCCCGATCAGTGGGATTGGTTAGAAATCCTAATTCTAAGTAGAGGGAAGGAATCGCAATCCAACGAATAAAAATTAAGCTTCCTAATCCCGTTTCAGTGTCGGGTTTTGCGCCTCGATTGGGAAGTTGAGGAACTTGTTGCAAAAGGGATAATAAAATGGATTCCGCTTGTTTTTTTCGTTGGGAATTTCCCGCAATATAAAAAGCGGTTACTCCCCGAATTGAAGGGTTAGATGATCCACCCATTTGCAGTTCTAAAGCTACATCTCCAAATTGAGAATGAGCATTAATCCAATCAATCGTTTGAGTTTGGCTGAGATCATCAGGAACCACAATCACTTGAAACCCCCTTGATCGCAATTCGCTAACGACTAAATCCCGAATGCGAATCATTTCTTGGGCTTCCGTTGTCCCGCCTGCAACGGTACCCGGATCTCTTACACCATTTTCAAATCCTCCATGACCTGCGGATAAAAAAATTCGTCCCATTGTTTAAGCTCTCGACTTTAAGTTTAATATTGAGGGCAATTGCGTGATTAAATTTTTACTTCCCTTTATGGTTTTACACTGCCAAGAGGCTTTTGTCACCCTTGCTGACCCTAAAATCGAAATTCTGGTCAACTTTTATACCCACTTGTTGGGAATAGAACCCGTTTCGCATATTCCCCATCGTTATGCAGAATTTCAGTTACCGAGTTTAAGATTGGGAATTTTTCAACCTAAACCGACCCATATTTCTGAATTTTCTTCGGGGGGGAAAACCGGAATGAGTTTGTGTTTGGAAGTGCAGGATTTAGAAGCTGCGATCGCCCATTTAAAACGTCTTGGATATCCACCACCTGGAGACATTATAACCGCTTCTCATGGTCGGGAAATTTATGCTTATGATCCGATGGGAAATCGTTTAATTTTATATGAAATTCCCGACAATTTTTCATCCGACTAAATCAATTAAGGTGTAAGCACTCAGAATTAATAATACGATAGCTAAACCTTGGGTCAGTTGCAGATGAGGGGAAGGAGTCAGAGCTTCTCGAATTAACATTGATGTGGATGATCCCGCAACATAACTCAGAGACAAAACCAAATAAGGCCACTGTGCGGTTAAACTCCAAAGGAACAGTAAAAGAATTCCTAAGAGTAACATCAAGAGCTCTACAAACTGAGGGGGATTATATTGGGTTGAAAAGACAAAAGTTTGCCACCAAAAACGCCAACTTCTCATGATGGTTAATCGAGAACTATAAATTGTTATTCATTGTAGCCAGATTTGGTGTTGCAGTTGCGATAAGGCGGTTTGGGTTTCGACTTGCTCAAACTCTTCATAAAACCGACTGACATTAAAAAACGGATGGGGAGTTTCTAACACAATCACGCGATCGCACCATTCCTGCATATAAGGCATTAATTCCAAGGGCGCGACGGGAACACAAATCCAAATTGCCAGGGGTTGATGAGCTTTTAAGGCTTTCACCGTGACGGCCATTGTCATTCCAGTGGCAATACCATCATCGACCACCAGCGCCAAAGCTCCGTGAGGTGTCACCGGGGGACAACTGGGAGATAACTGTTCCCAGGCTTGCTGCGCTTTTGTTTGAGCCTCCTGTAACATCCTCTGTTGCAAACTCAAATTCAGGGGTTTTCGTTTTGACCACAGAACCTGACCATCGGATGTAACTGCACCCAAAGCCAATTCTGGGTTATCGGGGAGGGTAATTTTTTTAGCAACAATCACACTCAACGGACATTGTAAACGTTGAGCAATGGGAACCGCAACGGGTACACCCCCACGAGGTAAGGCATAAACAACAATTTTCTGCTCCTCCTGGGGGCTATCAAAACTCATCTGTAACACAATCTCTTTTGCGAGTTCCTCACCAGCATGAGTTCGATCTCGAAATAGGGGTGTGGATAACATCATCTGCTTGCCCTCGGCAATCGCATCACCTCTATAATGACGGTTACAGTCAAGAGTTGCAACATCAGAAATTCCGCCTGCCATTAAAATAGTGTTGGTTGTCGGTGAAAAACCAACCGTCAACAGTCAACCGTCAACACCCCTACTATGTCTAATCACGAACAATTGAGTTTATTCGATTTCAACAATTCTGAACCTTCCCCTCCGTCTGTGTCATCGAATTTTAATCGAGATTTAATTCCGACTGATGCTAAAATTGAAATTCCTGTAGGAACTTATCAAACTTTAGAAGAAATTTCTAACCATTGTAATCATTGTTATCGGTGTGAATTAGGACAAAATCGCACCCATGCGGTCATCGGTCGAGGTCATCTGCAAGCACCGATTATGATTGTGGGGGAAGCACCCGGTCAAAATGAAGATGAACAGGGTTTACCCTTTGTCGGACGTTCAGGACAACTGTTAGAAAAAATTTTAGAATCCGTTGGTTTAAGTACCGATCAAGAGGTTTATATTTCTAATGCAATTCGCTGTCGTCCTCCCAATAATCGCACCCCAACGCCTCAAGAAATGGAAGCTTGTAAACCTTATTTATTAGAACAAATTCGTTTAGTGAATCCCAAAATTATTTTATTAACGGGAGCAACGGCGGTAAAATCTATTTTAGGCGATAAACGGGGAATTACTAAAATTAGGGGGCAATGGATGGAATGGGAAGGGCGATTATGTATGCCGATTTTTCACCCTGCTTATTTATTAAGAAATCCTTCCCGTGAAACCGGATCACCGAAATGGTTAATGTGGCAAGATATTCAAGCAGTTCGTGATAAATTAAATGAATTAATCTCTCTTTAAAATTAGAGGGTTGGCAGGCCCAACCCCTACGATAAAATATTACAACCTCGGCGTAGATTGCTAGATGTCAGATTGAGTCAACAGGATTATGGGTCTTTCTATTCTGAGTTTAGTTCAATTAAGTTGTCGTTCTTTATTAGGCAATCCCGTCCGTTCTTTCTTATCAGGAATCGGGGTATTTATGGGAGTCGCTGCGGTGAATGCAACTTTGCAAGTCGGTAATATTAGCCGTGGGGTCATTGAGCAACAATTAGCTGAACGAGATGCACCACAAATTCGTATATTTCCAGATTGGAATCCTCTTACAAAAGAGTCTGCACAACTGACTTTAGAAGATCTAAAAATATTAAAACAACAGTTGAAATCTTTACGCTCTATTAGTGGCATAAATTGGATGAGAGATCAACAGGTTGTTTTTCAAAATCAGCAAGCTAATCCTTCTGCTATAGCTACAACAATCGATTTTTTAAACACATCAGGACGTAAGTTAGTGGCTGGACGTGATTTTACGTCTAATGATTTTGAAACCTATCAACCAGTGCTAATTATTGATCAATTTTTGGCTGATAAACTCTTTGAAAAAATAAATCCTTTAGGAAAAAGTATTTATCTTAATTTTAGACCTTATACTGTGATTGGGATTGTTGCTACTCAACAAAGCCAGGAGGAAGAACCAACGGGTTCTCTGTATGTTCCGATGGCAATTTATAGTGCAATTACAGGCAGAAAAAATATTAGAATGATGTGGTTACGTCCCTATGAAATTGAAGATTTAGAAACTTTAGAGGAACAAGCTAAAAAAATATTAGAACAACGGTTTATTGGGTATAAGTTTAGAACGTGGAATACAATTGAGGATATTTTAGAACAGCAAAAAACCTTAGATTCTGTTTCTAAAGCGTTATTAGTTGTCGGTGTGATCGCGTTAATTGTCGGAGGGGTTGGTATTGCTAATATTACCATTGCTTCAGTCATAGAACGGACTCCAGAAATCGGACTACGACGTGCGATAGGAGCAACCCAATTAGATATTATGTTGCAATTTATTTTAGAAGCCGCTATTTTAAGTTTAATCGGAGGAACAACTGCCATTGTCACGGTTCATGGGGCGACGGTTGTTATCGCAGAACAATTTAAGTTACCCTATAAATTTGAACGCCAAACCGCTATATTTTCCCTAAGTTCAGCTATATTAGTGGGAGTGGGAGCCGGATTTTTCCCCGCTTTACGCGCCAGTCAACTTGACCCAGTAAAGGCTTTAAGAGGAGAATAGGGCAGAAAGAATATAAATTCTTAACAAAACGAGGGTTTGAGGGTTATGAAGGAACCGGAAAATTTAGAGTTAGAATCATCACCTAACCCTGAACCTGGGGAAGAATCTGAACTCTTAAATTTGTTACCTTTGGGGATTATTCTAACTTTAATATCAGGTTTAGGGGGAATTGTAGTAATGGCACTTCCTTCTAAACCTGAAAATCCTGAATCTTCTGGTCTTTCCTCAAAGCTAGAATGGTTTTCTCCCCCAATTTCCACTTCCCAATCTCTACCCACTCTTAATCCAATTTCTAAACCGATTTCGGGGGATCTTCTACCCTATTTTAGGGGAAATTTAATCCCTGCACCTAACGTTCAATCTAACCCTTCTCTTCCATTATTAGAAGAACTTAGCCTTAATCAATATTCCTCCATACCTCCTAATTTATTAGATGAGAATATTAATATTTTAAATCCGAGTCCTCAAGCTTTAACTAGCAACAATAATGTTTCTGAAGTTGAGACGACTATTGAAAGTATTGAGAATAGTATGACCCCTTTAAATTTAACGGCTAGTCGTCCTCAATACCAAATGTTGACCCAACAGCCGTCTAATCTTCAACCTGCTTCCCCGGTTCCGGTTGTTTCTGAACAAGATGGAGTTGAATTAACATTGCAGGATGTGATTATTTTAGCGTTAGAAAATAACCGCACGATTAAAAATCAATATTTAGAACGAGTGGTAGAACGTCAAGATTTAGCCGTTGCTGAAGATAAATTTAATCCTGATTTTACACCCAGTTTAGCGATTGGATGGGATAATATTACTCAGGGAAATCTAACAACAATGACTCGTGGTTTAATATTATCAGCGAAAGTCTTTGTTAGAATTCCCACCGGAGGAGCACTTAATTTGGAGTGGACTGGACAAAGACAACAGAGAAATTATCAAGGTTCAGGGTTTTCTGATCAAGATGTTTTAAGACAAAATTTAGCAGTCGTTTTTAATCAACCTTTATTAAGAGGTGCAGGTGAAAAAGTTAATCGAGCTTCCGTTGAAATTGCTCGAATTCAAGAAACAATTAATTTACTTAAATTAAAATCAATTTTAATTGATAAAATTACCGAAACAATTTTAGCTTATCGCAATTTACTACAAGCGCAAGAACAACTTAAAATTGAGCAACAATCTTTAATTATTGCACAACAGCAAGTCGAAAATACCCAAGTTTTTATTGAGGCTGGACGCAGACCGAGAGCCGACTTAATTACTGTACAAACTCGCGTTGCTAATCAAGAAATTTCTTTGTTAAATGCCCAAAATAATTTAAACCAGCAACGACTGAATTTATTGGAATTATTAGATATTGATGAGAATGTTAATATTATAGCGTCTGAAAATTTAGAAATTCAACCCCAAACCTTGGAGCCTAGTGAAGTTAAACAGTTAGGCTTTGAGAACCAGCCCAATTATTTACAAGCCAGATTAGATTTAGAAAAATTTAAAACCCAATTAGTTGTTGCTGAAAATAACCGTCGATGGAATATCGATTTTAGAACGGAGGTAAGACATGAACCAGCACCGGATATTATTGACAATCAAACGGATTTAAGAGCCGGATTAGTTTTTAGTAAAACCTTGGGTGATCAAACCTTAGAACGTGATTTTCAACGCAGTCGTATCGATGTTTTACAAGCCCAAAATAACTTAACAGAAGCGACTCAAAAAATTGAGATTGATGTGAGTCAGAGGTTACAAGATATTGAAGCTACTTGGAAAAAAGTTGAGTTATCTAAACGTGCAACCCAGTTAGCTGAAGAACAACTTCGCAACGAGAAAGATAAAGTTGAGTTAGGCGTACCTGGATCTTCCCTTGTCGATTTAGTTCGATTTCAATCGGATTTAACCCAAGCTCAAAATGATGAATTAAATGCTAAAATAGACTATCTAAACGCCTTAACCAATTTATACCAAAGTTTGGGTATAACCTTAGATAAATTAGAGATTACTCTGGAAAAATAACCTTTGCAAAATAATGAATGATTCCACTTTAATTCAGTTAATGGTAGATGCGGAAAATTTACCTCCCGATCAACAAAATCGACGGTTAGATTTGTGGTTATCTCAACAAATTTCTGATCTGTCTCGTTCTCGGATTCAAACCTTAATTAGTCAGGGATGGGTGAAAGTTAATGAACAAGTTTGTACCACTAAAAAACTGTCTGTGCAAACGGGCGATCGCTTAGAAATTATTCTTCCCCCACCCCAACCTTTAGAACTGGAAGCTGTAGATATTCCCTTGGATATTTTATATGAAGATGATTGTCTATTAATCTTGAATAAACCTGCGGGGTTAGTGGTTCATCCCGCACCGGGACATCAGAATGATACTTTAGTTAATGCGTTATTAGCTCATTGTGATCAATTAGCAGGAATTGGCGGGGTACAACGTCCTGGAATTGTACATCGTTTAGATAAGGATACCACCGGGGCGATGGTGGTGGCCAAAACGGATTTTGCTTTGCAAAGTTTACAAGCTCAAATTAAAGAAAAAACTGCCCGTCGTCAATATTTAGGGGTGGTTTATGGCGTTCCAAAAACCGAATCAGGAACCATTAATCAACCCATTGGTCGTCATCCGATTGATCGCAAAAAAATGGCAATTGTTCCCCTCGAAAAAGGAGGGCGAGAAGCCATTACCCATTGGCAAATTCAAGAGCGCATCGGGAACTATACGTTAATGTTATTTACCTTAGAAACGGGACGTACCCATCAAATTCGGGTGCATAGTGCGTTTATGGGAAATCCCATTGTCGGTGATCCTGAATATAGTCGAGGAAAAGCAATCAAGGTGAATTTACCTGGACAAGCTCTTCATGCTTGGAAATTAACGTTAAATCATCCGATTTCGGGAGAAAAAATTGAAGCGATCGCCCCTATCCCTCATCCGTTAACTACACTTTTAGAGGTCTTACGCCGTCGTTAGAATCCGAAAAGATCATGATAATTTATAACGGTAGTGTGACGGTAAATATTGTTCCTTTTCCGACTTCACTTTCAACTTTAATTTGACCTTGGTGTAAATCAACAGCTTGTTTCACAATGGATAATCCTAACCCCGTCCCCTTAATATTACCCACGTTAGAAGCCCGTTCAAATTGTTGAAAGAGTTTAGCTTGATAATCCATCGGTAAACCAATGCCTTCATCTGCGACTTCAAACCAGATAAATTGACCATCTTGATGAATTTTTAAGCTGACTGTACCCCCATTAGGGGAATATTTAATCGCATTCGATAACAAATTCATCAAAATATGGCGCAGTAAAGGTTTATCTAAATTTCCGTGTATGACTTCTTGAGAACTCATGAATAAAACTCGATGTTCAGCCTGAGAAAGCGGTTTTATTTCTTCGATAATAGATTGACAAAATGTCACAACTTGAGTCGGTTCTGGGTTAAAGATTAGTTTTCCAGATTCAGCCCGACTTAAAATTAACAACTCTTCTAAAAGATTGTTCATATTGCTGACCGACGTTTGAATCCGATCTAAATGTTTTTGTTTTTTATCTTCCGTCCATTTATCACTATAATCTTTTAACATTCCGGCAGACATTTGAATGGCGGTTAAAGGAGTTTTTAAATCATGGGAAGCAATGGATAAAAACCGAGATTTTTCATCGGTAACAGCTTGCGCCTCTTTTAAAGATTCCTGCATTTTTAATGTAGATTGATGTTTTTTTAATGCAATTTTAATAGCGGCATGAACTTCTCGCTCTTTAAACGGTTTTAGAATATATCCATAGGATTCTGTTTCTTCGGCTCGTTCTAAGGTTTCATCATCGGCATAAGCGGTTACATAAATAACGGGAATATTAAATTTTTCCTGAATGAGTTTTGCCGTTTCAATTCCATCTAAATCTCCCTTGATGACAATATCCATTAAAATTATATCTGGTTGAGTTTCTTCCACTTTTTGTAATGCTGATTCACTCGAAGACGCAATTCCAACGACAACATATTCTAATTTTTCTAATTTTTTTGCTAATCCCTTGGCAATTAGCAACTCATCTTCCACGATCAAAATTCTGATGTCTCCCATTTTTCCCCCAGTTTATAACAGGAATGTTGGCAATTGATTTGATTTTCTGAATTTTATATGCTTATTACTTTTAATAACCATATTAACATCTTCTTCCAGTACCTCCCCATCTCCCCATCTCCCCATCTCCCCATCTCCCCCTCTCCCCATCTCCCCTTCCCCGTTCCCTCTTCCCTATATAGTTGGCTAATTTCCACAGATGCGCTACAATCCCAGAACCAAAGGTAGACTATGCTAAAACGATTTGATCGTTATAGTATGGGCGATAGTATATGGTGGGGAGTTAGCAATCACACAATGAATCTAACGCAGGAAATCGTTCTCCAGAACGGCAAATATCGGATTGATGCTGTTCTGGGTCAAGGGGAGTTTGGTGTGACCTACCAAGCCATGCACCCTCTCACTCATCAAACGGTTGTGATTAAAACGCTGCATCCTAAATTCATCACCTCCGTTGATTTTCCCCAAATCAAACAGCAATTTGCAACAGTTGCCAAGCGTTTAAGCCAGTGTCAGCATCCTAATATTGCCCGTGTGCTGGACATCTTTGAAGAAAAGGGTTTACCGTATTTGGTGATGAATTATATTGCGGGTCAAACCCTAGAAGAAACCTTACGCGCGCATTCTCCGTTATCGGTTCATCAGGCGCTGCAATATATCCGCCAGATTTCTTCGGCCATGAGAACCCTACATCAACACGGTTTACTTCACTGTAACCTGCAACCGAGGAATATCCTGCGCCATCAAGGGACAGACATCCTCACGTTAGTTGATTTTGGCTTAACCAGTGGCTTTATTGAACCGAGTGTCAAGTTTCCCATCCGTAACCGGGTTTTATCCGTCGGTTATGCGTCCCTAGAACATTATCTCCCCCATCAACACCTAACTCCCGCCACGGATATCTATAGTTTGGCAGCGACGTTCTATTGTTTGTTAACGGGTGAACCTCCCTTAGAAGCTCCATTGCGAGTGAATGAAGCCACACAACAGTTACTCAGCGCGTCTAAACCGACTTTAAGACAAATTCAACCTACCTTGAGTCCCGTTGTAGAACGATTAATTTACTGGGGATTAGAAATTGAACCCTCCCGACGTCCTCAAAGTGTTGACCAATGGATTGCTTTTTTACCCATTGAAGACATTGCGACAACGATTCAATCTCCTAATACTGTGATTCAACCTCAAAATTCTAGTGTTGTTGAACTTGTTCCCCCCAAATCTGTAGCGGTAAAAGCAGTTGTTGAAACCCCCGTTTCTGTTCAGGAAAAACCTTTAACTTCCGTTGCGACATTACCCAGTTTTCCCCTCAATTCCCCACCCCCACAAATTCAACCTGTTCCTGTTGCGATTCCGACTTGGGAACCGGAAGAAACGATACCTTCCCTGGGTTTTTTACTGCCGATTTTATTCTTAATTACATCCTTATTTTTTGGTTGGGTTGGATTTGATCTTACCCGTCGTTATGGCTACATTATTAGTCAGAAAACCAATATTCAATTGAATCATCCCTTTAATAATTTAGATTCCACAGAACCGATGTTTGAAAATCCTTCTGTTGAAACTCAAAATCCCAAGGAAGTCGCGGCGGAACGTTCCACAGAACAACCTTTAGAAGAGGGATATGACTCAACAGTAGAACCTTCCGATGCAGAAGCAAAAACCGAAGAAACTTCACCCGTTGAGCAATCTAGTGATACTAGCATTGCTACTGAAATAGAAGGGAAAAGCTCATCAACCTCAGAATCTCAATTAGAAGAATATTTACTTTCTCCGCCAGAACAAAGCAGTTCTCCTGAAGTAGGATTAGAACCGAATGTTACCGACTCCTCGGCTTCGGCTCCTGTAACAAACTATTCCGGTGATAATGATTCAACAATTTCACCTTCTACAGAGCCAGAATCCAATTATTCTCAAGATGGGAATGGGACGTTACCAACGGAGACGACACCGGGGGGCGGGGGAGGTTTATTACCAGAAGAACCTGTTCCTAATTCTTATTCTGAACCCACGGTTCCTGTAGAACCCCAATATCCCGTTTCTTCTGAAGAAACAACCCCGATGACTTCAACGCCTAACTATGGAACAGAATCTAATATTCCTACATCCCCTTTAACTTCTCCCATCAGCAACTAGCTAATTTTAAATAAGTTTTGAAAAATCAGTTTTCTCTTAATTTAATTAGGAGGAAAGGTGTATTTTTCAAGTTCTGTTGTTGTTTTTAAGGCTCCTTTATCATCAAAAATTTGCCATTTAATTGGCCCAATCAAATTTCCATACCACACCACTTTTTTAAAGGGTGTTCCGGCTTTTGTTCCATTAATTTCGAGTTTAAACGTTGAAAATTTTCCGGCGGGAACTTCAATATCCTCCGTTCCAACAACTTCATAATTTTCTTTTACTTCTGTGGTCATCACCGCAATTTCTTGACCTTCCCAAGTCCAAGTCTCCCCAGGAGAAGGAGGATTTTTGAGAATCGTTTTTGGCGGTTCTAAGCGATATTCTGTGTTATTTCCCCCAAAGGTATACAGTTGTCGATATTCTTTTACGAGTCCACTGGGTTTAGCATACCAAATATAAAACGGTGCAAACCCTAAATTATTTTCGGTTTTATAAAGCGTTGTTCCATCGGTTTGAGTTTCTAAACCTTCAACTTTAACAGTTAGTTTAGATTGCTTCCCATCAGCCGTTTTTGCTTGGTATTCCCAGATTCCCCCCACAGGTAAAGGAAAATAATCGTGGGGTGGTGTTTCCGCAAAGGTTTTGAACCCTATCATCACCAAAACAATCGTTAGAAATAATCCCAAAAAGCGTTTCCGGTTGAACATTATTTTTCTCTCAACACTCTGTTACTTTATTAAACCCTAATACTCAAATTTTGACACTCCCACCCCTGCGCTACGCTAAAGGGGTGGGATTCTCGTATCTAGTCCAGTCAAGCAGAGACAGTTGAATATACTCTTGTTTGACTGTATTCACCGAGTTCAGGGGTGTGCCAAGCACCCCATCAGTTAAACCGGATGAATCCATTACAGAAGCATCTCTCTGTAGGTCTAACTGACAAGAAAAACCGTCCCATTGAGCTAGGTTTTTCGCAGCATTCAAATCAGAGTTATGGTAGTGACCATTAGGGCAATTGAAATCATGTCGATTTCTTTTACCAATAAAACCACAGGTTGAACAGGATTTGGAAGTGTATGGCGCAGGTCTTTTAATTAATTTCAATCCTTTAAGAGCCAACTTATAATTAAGTTTCTGTTCCAAAGAATAATAAGACCAATTATGTCGAGATTCACCGGAATCAGAACGAGATTTTTGGCTCTGTTTCATTGTGCTTCGACATCCTTCTAAATCCTCAATAACAACATCAGCATTATGGTATTCGGCAAAACGAACAATTCGACGGCTGATTGTATGATTGATTGCATCCATCCATCGTCGTTCTTTTTTGTCCCATTTCTTTAATGCTCGAAACTTTTTAGCTTCTTGAAGTTGTTTTCTTCGTTGTTGAAAATAACGTCTCCGATGCTTAACGCTTTGACCATTAAAGAACTTACCAAAACCCTGTTTAGGTGCAACTACCGCTAAATTATTCTGTCCTCGGTCACATCCTAATCTTTTCTCCGTCTTAACTTCTGGAACATCCTCAGTAATTGACAGATAGGCATACCACTTATTTCGATGTTTAATTAATTTAAAAGAACCCCCTTGAATTGTTCCCTCTAACAATCCGTCTAAAACAGGTTGCCAATGGGGAGATGCAACTTCAATGGGAATTCTTTTTTCACCTTTAAGGGTTGGAAAACTAATTGAATAAGTATTCCCTTTTAGGGTTAACTTCCAGTTTTGGTTGTTAACTTCCACAGGAAGAACTTTATATTGTTTGGTTTTACGACCTGTGGGTGATGTGGTATGTCGGATTACTTGGTTAACAAGGGCAGATTTTAACTCGGACATAATTTTAGCTGTTGTCATTTTACGCCGTTCTTTAATCGGCAATGACAACAGCTTGTTGGCAACCCGTGTGTTTTCTGCCGTCATTTGCTCAAACACCTGAGCTTTACAACGGTTGAGATCCACGAATTTCAATTTAATCGTCCGAGTTATTTTTGTCATGTCATCCATGATAACATAAGGTTGATGAATCGTGTGTATCGACAATGACAGAAAATCAATATAGAAGAAAAAACACATCAGTTAGTCTGATCAACTATCATTTTGTCTTTTGCCCAAAAAGGAGGAAAAGGGTGTTGGTTAACGGAGTGAGCAGAAGATTAGAGGAAATTATCTACCAAAAAGCAAAAGAGCTAGAATGTGATGTCCTAGCTCTGGAGATAATGCCTGATCATGTGCATTTATTTATTAGTTGTCACCCTTTGATTGCTCCACATCAAATTATGTTCAGAATCAAAGGGGCATCATCAAGAATATTAAGAAAAGAATTTCCTCATTTACTTAAACTACCTTCTTTGTGGAGTCGAAGCTATTATTGTGGGACGGCTGGTTCTGTTTCTAGTGAAACTATCAAAAAGTATATTGCTAACCAAAACTCTCACTAGCCTTCACTCCGCCTAAAGGCGGGTATTCTACATCCCACGCTTGAAAGACGTGGGCTTTGAATACGGTTATTGTAAAACATAATTGGGAACCGTTTCAGGCTCAGGTTGCATCTCTCAGCGAATGATCAAGCTAAGTCGCTACTCTAGGATAGATTTTAATCCGTAAATAAACAATATTCAAGTGTAGAACAATTCAGTCAGTTGTTAAGACTTTGATTAATTTCCAGATTATCAAACAATTGCACTGCCAATATTAATCATAATCATCCATGATGAGGCTGAAAGATGAACAGAATTCCACCCCAAATTTTGTATTGTTTTCGACATCCAGCGATCCGAACAAGTCTATTAATATTGTGTTTCGGGGGAATGGTGCGATCGCTTCCTTATCTTGCGCCGATTCATGCAGAAGATATTCAACAAAAAGATGTGGCTTTTGAATTTAGCGATCGCAATAATTTACCTTTAGGAACTGTTCTGAGTTCTAATCAAAATCATACCGCAATTGTTCGTTTAAGTCAAGTTTCACCGGATTTTATTAACGGGATTATTGCCGCCGAAGATAAACGCTATTATCAACATGGGGCGGTTGATTCTATTGCTCTGATTCGCTCTATTTTAGAAGCATTTCAAGCCAAACAAATTGTTAGCGGTGCGTCTACCATTACGATGCAATTAGCCAGGTTATTAGAACCTGCACCCCGCACATTACCGAATAAGTTTAGTGAAATTTGGTTATCTTGGCGACTGACCGCCGGAATGAATCAACAGGAAATATTAGAAGCTTATATTAATCGTTTACCGATGGGGGGGAATTTGTATGGTGTTGAAGCGGCTGCAAAAATCTATTTTAATACCTCAGCATCGGAGTTAAATTTAGCCCAAGCTAGTTTATTAGCAGCCCTTCCAAATGACCCCACAGATCTAAATCCATACCATAATTTATCTGCGTTAAAAAAACGTCAAAATTATGTATTAAAGCGTATGGTTGAAGATGGATATATTACTTCTATTCAAGCGGAACGCGCCTATCAAGAAAAATTAGCCTTTCAACCCCAACAACAAGGAATTATCGCCGCACCTCATTTTCTATTTTGGCTAACGGAACAATTAACAAATTCCGAGGTTATGACTCACAAGGTAGAAAAGTCAATCCATAATATCAAAACCACAATAGATCGTCCGTTACAACAATTTATTGAAGCCCAAATTCAGCAAATTTTGAGTAGTTTAAAAGACCATAACGTTCATCATGCTGCTGCTATTGTCCTTGATAATAATACCGGAGAAGTCTTAGCTTATGTCGGTTCTCCCGATTATTTTAATAGCGATCAATTAGGGCGAAATGATGGCGTTCAAGCGTTGCGACAACCCGGCTCAACGTTGAAACCTTTTTTATATGAATTAGCGTTAGCAGAAGGGATAATTCAACCCTATACAATTTTAGCAGATGTTCCGACTTATTATGCAATTCCGGGGGCAAAGCTTTACAGTCCAACGGATTATAGTGAAACTTTTTTAGGCCCAGTACGGGTGCGAGTCGCGTTAGCAAATTCGTTAAATGTTCCGGCGGTAAAAGTATTAGAAAAAGTAACCGTTCCTGTATTTTTAGAACGATTAAAACAGTTAGGTTTTCAACATTTAACTCATTCTCATAATTATTATGGTTTAGGATTAACGTTAGGAAGTGGGGAAGTTAGTTTATGGGAGTTAGCCCAAGCTTATTTAATTATGGCAAATCAGGGTAAAATTATTAAACCTAATGTGATGCTGAGTAGAATAAAACCTCAAAATAATAATTCACAGTCTATTGATACTGTTGTCACTTGGCAATTAATCACGAATATATTAAGTGATGCTCATGCAAGATCTCATTCTTTTGGGATTGATTCTGTGTTAAATTTACCCTTTCCAGTTGCGGTGAAAACAGGAACATCTTCTAATTATCGAGATACTTGGACGGTCGGGTTCACAACAGATTATACCGTTGCAACCTGGGTGGGAAATTTTGACGGTGAAGGGATGCAAAATGTCTCTGGGGTAACGGGTGCAGCACCCTTATGGAATCGAATTTTATTGCATTTACATGAAACAAAAGAACCGGGTAATTTTCCCAAACCTGAAGGGTTAGTTGAATTACCGATTTGTGCAACAACTGGGTTACGTCCGACAGAAGATTGTTCAGGAGGAACTGTATTAGAATATTTTAATCCTAAAGCAATTCCTGAATATTATAAAAATTCTCCTCAATTTGCGTTAAATTCTGAATATAATGAATGGTTATCTCGACAACCTCATCCTCAATTAACCCAACATCAATTAAAAATTATTTCGCCTCAACCGGATGATTATTTTGTGATGAATTCGGGAGATGCTTCTCAATTAGAATTTAAAATTATTAACCCTTCTCAAGAGTCTGTGGAATGGTGGTTAAATGGTAACAAATTAAAGGTTCAGTCTGCTAACTCTTTATTTTGGCAATTGCAACCGGGACAATGGACGTTAACCGTTAAACAGGGAACTCAACAGAATACTGTTCAATTTCAAGTGCAAATAGCGGATAAAAAACCCTATCGTCGAGGTTTTTCAGTGGTTAATACTAATAAATAGGCTTAGATAATTAATAACTCTAACCTGAAACCCGGTTTCTCAGATCATTAAATTGTAGTTGAGAATACAAATTTTCAAGCTTTACAAAGTTTTTATAATTTTCGAGCAACTCTTTTCAAATCCTTTACCTAATTATTGATTGAGATTTGTAAAGTAGAAACTAGGAAACCGAAAACAACACGGCAAAATTGTCCCCTAACAAGTGGAGATGCTTATGCGTAACTTGATCTGTGATCTGCTGAACCCTCTGCGTCAATGGTTAGATAATCTGGAAATTCATAACCCTGATGTAGCACTATTTTTATATCGGGTAATTCCAGCACAATGTCCCTTTGCACGGGATATTAAACTTTTTGGATATACCGTTTTGCATATTCCTCCCTTGTGCAAACTCAACCCTTTTTATGAACAATTAATGGGTTTACGGTTTCGGGCAATGTGTTATTTAGTTGATGAATGTGGCATGACTATTTAACCGTTGAAATCGATTATTTTTTAATTGCAGGTCGCACTAAAATGACGGTACAGTGACAATTTTTAGCGATCGCTTCTGGAATATTTCCCTGAATCACTTGTCTTAACATTCCTTCTCGACTTGCGCCTAATACAATCACATCACACTGATCTTTATCTGCTAAATCAATGACCGCTTCTGATACGGAATTAGAACAAACAGTGGTAAAAATGACATCCGTATTTAAGCGATGACTTAAATCTTCTGAAGCTTGCTGAAATTCTCTAATTTCCTGTTTAGAAAGAACTGTTTTAACGACCCGACAAAGACGAATTTGAGGAGATAAACTTAACTTAGTTAATGCAGGTAAAAGAGGGACAGAAACGGAATGTTCTAAGGTATCTCTCACGGGAACTAACCAACGCTGCCAACCCAAAACCGGACAAGCCGCAATATCTAAATTCCCATCAATTTGAGGATCATCTGAAATTTGATGTTTCGCCCATTTAACTAACATAACTTGACAGGGAACTTGACGAATAACCGCATCCATCACATTACTAAAAATCCGATCTGGGGCTGATTTATCCCCATGCCAACCCATTAATAATAAATCTATATGTTCATTTTGAGTGGTTTCTAAAATTGCTTGGGCGACATCATGGGCAACTCGAATTTGAGTATGAACAGAAATCTGTAAATTTTGTCCTAAACGTTCAGCTTGTTGTAATAAACGCCGGCTTTTAGTTAACCGAACTGAAGTTTCTGAAGGAGATTGACTGTAGGGAATTGTAATCACCGTTAAACATTCTAATTCATAATTACGTTCTTGAGCGATCGCGATCGCAACTTTTAATAAAGTTGGGGCAGTTTGAGGGTTATATAATGAGACTAATAAACGACCATTTCCGGTTTTTGGCCCCCTGGTTTGATAGGCAATATAAGACGCTTCATGATGTCGCCCCACTTGGGTTGCTTCCCCGCTAATTTGACCTAATTCGGCACGAATAATATCACTCCGAGTAATAATTCCCACTAAATGATGATGTTCTACAACGGGTAAACGACTGAGTTTATAATGACCCAATAAATATAAAACATGAGTTAAATTATCATCAGGGCCAACGGTAATGGGTTGGGTTGTCATTAACTGATCAATGGGGGTATGATCAGGGAATTGGCGACTACTAATTTGAGTTAAATCTGTTTGGGTAATAATTCCCACTAACTTACCCTTTTCTACGACAGGAAATCCGCGATGGTGAGATTTTGCAAAAGCTTCAATCACTTGTTCTAAAGTGAAATTATCGGGTAAGGTTTCAACATTTCGTTGCATCACATCCGCAGCCTTTAGTTTCTCTAAAGTCCCATCAATGGGTTGATTAGGTTTGAGTTCAATTCCACTTAATTTTAATAACTGATCATACAGTGATTCAGAATCAATTTTTTCAGAAATTAAATAGGCTACAATAGAAGAAATCATGAGGGGTAAAACTAATCCGAAATCCGTTGTAATTTCAAATACAATGACAACGGCCGTAATCGGTGTTCGCGCCACAGCACAGAAAAAAGCCCCCATTCCTGCAAAAGCAAAAATCGTGGGTTGGTCAATTCCTAACATGAATTCAGATTCCCAACTTCCCACTAAATGCCCTAACGCCGAACCCAAGACTAAAGAAGGGGCAAATAATCCTCCAGGTGCGCCGGAACTGGCTGCAATTGCGGTTAGAATAAAATGGGCTGTAAATGCTAAAGCACTGGTTTGCCAGGGCAATTCCCCACTTAAAATTAATTCTCGAATTCCGGTATTATTTCTAAAGGAAAGAGGCAAGAAAGATACGACTAAACCGGATAATAAACCAGCAACCGCCATGCGTTGTGGCAATCCCCACTTTAACACCCGACGATTAAATTTTGAACCCGCAATAATACTGCGACTAAAAATTGTTCCTAAAACTCCGGCTAGAATTCCTAAGATAATAAATAAAGGGATTTCTCTAGCATATAGTAATCGATCCTGTACCGTTTCTAATATAATTGTTCTTGTGACATAAACACTGAGTTCTTGACCTCCTAATAAACGGGAAACCACCGCCCCAAGAAAAGAGGCAATAATCGCAGGGCCAAGGGTAATTCCTGACACATCATGTAGGAGTTCTTCAACTACAAATAACACCCCCGCAATAGGCGCATTAAATCCAGCAGCTAACCCCGCAGCGGCTCCACAAGCAATTAATTGTCGGCGATAATTGGGAGAAGTGGGAACCCAGCGACTAATCCAAGCGGCTAAAGCGGCACCGATTTGCACCGTTGGCCCCTGACGTCCTAACGTTAAACCGCAGCCCATCGTAAACATCGTCCCGATGAGTTTAGAAAATGCCACTCGAAAATCAAGAGAAATGGGTTCTCCTGCTAAGGAGGCTTTGACTTGGGGAATTCCACTTCCGGCCGTTTCTGGCGCTAATCTTTCCACCAAAAAACCGGTTAATAAACCCCCGATTAATCCCACACCCGGAAGAAAAATCCAAGCGGGAACCCCAGCATTTAAGGATTCTGAAATTCGCCAAGACCCTAACCATCCAGCCCCTTGTTTTAATAAGAATGCAGCTAAACCAGACACTAAGCCTATTAAGCAAGCTTCAATAATGGCATAACGTTTAGGGGTGGTGGGTGATAAAATTTTAGAGTTCAGAACTGAAATTTCTCTGGGGATAGAGATGCGCCGCATAAAGACAATAGAATTTTTGGCTATTGTTTAGAATAGCAGTGAAAACACCCGTATTTCGATCAATTAAAATTTGTCGTTAAACTAACAAAACTTACTAATATAACTTCAAGAATTTTGTTGTTAGGCTTCAGCCTACTTGAAGCTAAAGCTCAACAACGATTTCTCTCGTTTCTAGGTTCTACCTAGAAATCCTATAAGGTGGCTCTGCCACCTCATTTCTAAGAGGCGGAGCCTCTAGCAGACGTTCCCTGGTTCTACCAGGGAAACTAGGAAAAAAGCAAATTATTCCTCAGAATTTTTACCGAGTGTTTCTTGTGCAGCGTGTCGGATATGAAGAATACGAATGATTGAACTTTCTGGATTTTCAAGGATTGTAAATAGGATACGATAAGAATTTCGTCCATGACCATAAAGAAGTTGACGGATTTCTTGACTAAAATATTCATTTTCTCTAGCCAAAGGGCAACGCTTTGGCATTTGTAAAAGAGATGTAATCGATTTTAATAGCCCTTGATACCATTGTTTTGCCTTTTCTGGAGATGTAACTTGAGACATCCAGAGGAACGTTTGATCAGCTTCTGCTTCTGCGGTACTAGAAATTTCAATGCGATATTTCATCAATCAATAGATAGATTATATTTACGACGTTGTGCTTCAGCAAATTGATCAAAATCTCTAAACCGCCCCTGTTCAAAATCCTCTAATCCTCGTTGAATTCCCTGAATGGCTTCTTCTGTATCATGGGTTTCCCATAATAAAATTTGATTGAGTAGTTCTGTCACCACAAAATCAATATTTTGACCTTGTTTAGCTGCTTTTTCTCGGAGTTTTGCTTCCAGTTCGGGAGTCAGTGTCACAACAATTGACATAGATGTTTTTTGATATTGTTAACCTTTGGAGGTTATTATAACAAGAAATTCAGGTGATTGTATGATTTAACAACCGAAGAACGATTAATTAAGGAACTCTAACCTAATTATGATTAATTCATCTAAATCTCAATGCCACAGCTTAAAACATTTAAGCCCTGGAATCAATTTCAGGATAGCTAATTTTTAAGGGTTTGAAGTTGAGTGCGGAGCCCCCGTCACCCCCTCACACAAATGTCTATCCTCCTCACTCACACTTGAACTATTCTCCAGATAATCCTTCATCCATTCACAACCCCAAACCATTAATTGATCTAAATCCAAACTAATCGTCCACAGCTTGATTGTGTTGTCCCAACTGCTGGAAGCTAGGGTTTGGTCGTTGGGACTCCAACTCACATCGGTGACTGAGCTATTGACTTCCAAACTATTTGATCGAGGGATTCGATTATAAGATAACCCAAGAGGTTTTTACCCCAGTCAAACCCTAACTTTAAATACTATCTTTTGGGTGAGTGAATCTGTAGAGCGATCGCGCAAACTAAAATCAAGCGAGGATTAAACAGACTAATCTCCGCCGTCATTAACCCAACAAACAGGAGCAATAACGTGCCTATTGAACACATAGTCGGGATGAGTTCCACATTGAACGGAAAAGTACCCACTTTATTATTAAGTGATATGACTGTTCCTCTGTGGGGTTTAGCTATTTTCATTCTGTGGACAATTTTTATTGTTCTACTGTTACTCGCTGTCAGAATTCGCCATCTGGCGGCGGGTGGCTCTGTGAAAGATTTTGGCACACCGAATGATGAAAGTTTGCTTTGGCGACTGTTTCGGGTTCACGCAAACTTAATTGAGAACCTACCTTTGTATCTGGGGGTGGTTTTCCTGCTAACTGTTCGGGGTATTTCTGGAACAACGATAGATGTGCTAATTGTTGTGTATATCGGATTTCGTCTCCTACATTCACTGATTCATATTGCAGGCTTAAATCCTAAGTTTCGGCTGTTCAGTTTAGTCATTCAGTTCAGTTGTTTAGTTGCTTTAACTGTCTTGGCATTATTGTAGTTGAGGAATTTCAAGGAGGTTTAATTATGACAATAGAAAATAGGAGATTATCAGCAGGTCAGATTATCCTGGCAATTATTTATATTCTTATAATCCCCCTATTACTTCTACTTTTTTCAGGAGATTGGTTATGGCTTGAAGGATGGATTTTTGGAGTTTGGTTAATTATAATTTCTGGAGTTACTGCCATTTATTTATATCGAAAAGACCCGGAATTACTGGTAGAAAGATTTAAACAACCCGGATCAGATAATCAAAAAGTCTGGGATCAATATTTTCTCTATGGATTTGAACTTTTATTTTTAGCTTGGATTATAATCATGCCTTTAGATAGCAAACGATATCAATGGACAACAAATTTCCCCTGGGAGCTAAAAATTTTGGGAGGGATAGGATTATTGATTTCATTTTTCTTTTTATACCGAGCTTTTACAGATAATACCTTTTTATCGCCTCTGGTCAGAATCCAAACCGAACGAAATCACCACGTCGTTTCCACTGGTGTTTATGGCTTTGTTAGACATCCTATGTATCTAGGAGCGATCTTTTTATTCCTGGGAACACCAATATTATTGGGTTCTCAATATGGGGTTTTAATCGGTGTTATAATATCCTTGCTTCTCGTTGCTAGAATTAGGGGAGAAGAAAAGATGTTAGTTGAAGAATTAGAAGGATATCAAGATTACACAAATCAGGTGAAATATAGATTAATTCCTTTAATTTGGTAACGCATCGTGCTACGCGCCATATTATGAAATTGATTTAGAATCCCTCATATATTCCCTACAATTTCATCGTTAAGCTAATCCGTTTTAACTTCTCATTAACTTCCATCACCCGCACTTTCACCACTTGACCCACTTTAACAAATTTATTCGGATCATCGACAAATTGATCTGCGATTTGAGAAATATGAACTAACCCATCTTGATGCACTCCAATATCAACAAATGCACCAAACGCAACTACATTCGTGACAATTCCTTCTAATTCCATACCGATTTTTAAATCCGTTATTTCTTTAATCCCTTCTTTAAACGTGGCATATTTGAACTCCGCACGGGGGTCTCGTCCCGGTTTTTCAAGTTCGTTAATAATGTCTTTTAAAGTTGGAATTCCAATGGTATCAGTAACATATTTATCCAGTTTAACGGATTTAATTTTATCCTTAAATTGGCTAATATTATTTAAGGAAATGCCTAAATCTTTCGCCATGACTTCCACCACCTTATAACTTTCGGGATGAACGGCGGTATTATCTAAAGGATTAACCCCCCCTCGGATTCTTAAAAATCCTGCCGCCTGTTGAAAGGCTTTAGGGCCTAATTTTGCCACTTTTAACAGTTCCTTACGGGTTTTAAAGGCTCCATTTTCATTACGATAATTGACAATATTCTGCGCCACTGCTGGGGTAATTCCTGAAACAAAGGTTAATAATTCTTTTGACGCGGTATTTAATTCCACTCCCACATAGTTCACACAACTTTCAACCGTATCATCCAGTTTTTTCTTTAATAATTTTTGATCGACATCATGTTGATATTGTCCAACTCCTATGGATTTTGGATCAATTTTAACTAATTCTGCTAACGGATCTTGTAACCGTCGTCCGATACTAATTGCACCCCGTACTGTTAAGTCTAAATCAGGGAATTCTTGTCGCGCTACATCACTCGCAGAATAAATCGATGCACCAGATTCATTCACCATAACTTTAATCGGTTTTCGGTCTAATTTAGCGATAATTTCGGTTATAAATTCATCGGTTTCTCGTCCGGCGGTTCCATTTCCAATGGCGATTAATTCAATATTATATTTATCGATTAATTGTTTAACTTTTTTCGCGGCTTCTTGACGTTGACCTTCTGCTTGATGAGGGAAAATCGTATGATATTCACAGAATTTTCCGGTTTCGGATAAAACTGAAACTTTACATCCGGTTCTAAACCCTGGGTCAATGGCTAAAGTGGGTTTCATTCCCGCCGGTGAGGCGAGTAATAATTCTCTTAAATTGGCTTCAAAGGTTTTAATGGATTCTAAATCAGCGTAGGCTTTGCGATCGCTTCTGACTTCACTCATTAAGGACGTTTTCATTAACCGATTAAAAGCATCTTTTAACATCGGTTGATAAAATTTGCGAATCACCGGATTTTTCGTTTTAATTTCCTGAGATTCTAAATAAGACTGTACAAAATCATCATCAAATTCTATCTCGACTTTTAAGATTCCTTCCGCTTCTCCCCGAAATAAAGCTAATAAATTATGAGGCTTAATATCCTGTACATTTTCTCTATATTGACGGTACATTTCAAACTTAGTCGTTCCTTCGGGGTAATCTTCTTTCACCTGGGATAAAAATACCCCATCATTCATTAAATATTCTCTCAAATACGCTCGTAAATTCGCTTTCTCAGACACAATTTCTGCTAAAATATCAGAGGCTCCATTTAAGGCATCTTCAACGGTTTTCACACCTTTTTCTTCAGAAATATATTTTTCGGCTTCCCCTTCTAACGCAACCGTCGGGGAATTAGGTTGATTAAAATTAGCAATAAATTGAGCGAGAGGTTCTAATCCTTTTTCTTTCGCAACAGTCGCGCGAGTTCGTCGTTTAGGTTTATAAGGTAAATATAAATCTTCTAATTCCGTTTTTTGTAAACAATTTTCGATTTTTTCTCGCAGTTCATCGGTGAGTTTATCTTGAGATGCGATCGCGTCTAAAATGCTTTTTTTCCGGTCTTCTAATTCCGTTAAATAGGTATAACGTTCTGAAAGATCTCGCAGTTGAATTTCATCTAAAGACCCGGTGAGTTCTTTCCGGTATCGCGCCACAAACGGAATCGTTGCTCCCTCAGAAAACAATTGTAGCGCGTTTTCTACTTGAAAGGGTTTAAGAGACAGTTCTTGAGCGAGAATTTGGGGAATATTGAGCATGGGATTCAAAACCAACAGATGTTCCATCTAAGTTTGATTTTATCATATTTGTTTGATATTAAGTCAATCTGGGTACAGTAAAAGCTGAGAGTCCATCCTGATTAGGTATTTGTCTTTGTCATTAATTTTGTGTGATATGATATTAGATTAGATATCTTGAAATTAGGCAAAATTCATGGAAAAGCTATCTCAATATCAATCTCTCTATGAAAAAGATTATTATCTCTGGCTACAAAAAACTTCAGAAATCTTAGATACTCGTCAACTTAATCAACTAGATATTGATAATTTAAAAGCAGAAATTAAAAATTTAAAATTCAATGTTAAAGAAAACTTAAAAACCAGATTAAAAACATTAATTGGAAATTTGTTAAAATTAAAATATTGGACAAGCGAAAAAGAATATAATGCCAGAGGATGGCTCAATAACGTTATAGAACAACGATTAAAAATTGAATTATCCTTAGAAGATAGCCCAAGTTTAAGGACATTGTTAGATGAAATATTCCTCGATTGTTATGACCAAGCTAGAACCGATACTTTAAAAACTCATCAGTTACCTCGTGATTTATTTCCTCTCAAAACTCCTTTTTCCTTAGAAGATATTCTTAATTCTGATTATTTACCCTAATGTTAACTGTTTGATATCTACAAACTTTTTACCCATCACCCCTAAAGGATAAAATAATGCTAAAACAATTACTCCTAATATTATTATTAACCTTAACCTTAATTCTAAGTCCTGTTTATTTCCCAGCATTAGCTGTTAATCTGGATACGGGAGCGAAAATATTTGAAGCGCAATGTGTGGGATGTCATGGGGGAGGAGGAAATATTGTCCGACGAGGAAAAACTTTAAAGAAAAAAGCTTTAGAACGCAATCATGTTAATACTTTAGAAGCAATTTCAGCGTTAGTTACTAATGGCAAAAATAATATGTCTGCTTACAAAGATCGTTTAACAGATGCAGAAATTCAAGCGGTTTCTGCTTATGTTTTAGAACAGGCGGAAAAGAATTGGAAAAAATAGCAGAAACTGGGTTGATAACAGTTATTAACCCAGTTTTGTTGACTTCATTTAGATTACCTTGGCGTTTTAATTTTTAATTCTGCCATCTTCTAACGTCAAAATGCTATCAGCTACATCCATAATTCGGGGGTCATGGGTCACCATTAATACCGTTGTCTCTCCTTGTTTGGCCAAGGTTTTTAACAGATCAATTACACCCCGACCACTACTCGAATCTAAGGCTGCGGTGGGTTCATCAGCCATAATTAATGGGGGGTCTCCTGCTAATGCTCGCGCCACAGCAACCCGTTGTTTTTGACCTCCCGATAAATCTTGGGGTAACAGATGAATTTTATCTCCTAAACCCACTTGTTCTAAACGTGTTTTCGCTTCTTCTCTGGCATTTCTTTTGCCCATTCCTTTAAGATGCAGAGCTAATTCCACATTTTCTAAAGCGGTTAAAGCGGGAAATAAATTAAATCCTTGGAAAATAAACCCAATATTATGTAACCGAAACTCTGCCAATTGAGTCCGAGACAATTTTGTAATTTCTTCACCCAATAAAAACACTCGTCCCGCCGTCGGTGTCAAGAGTCCGGCAATAATAGATAGCAATGTTGTTTTTCCCGAACCACTCGGCCCCATCAACAGTTGAATATCCCCTTGTTCGACTTCTAAATTAATATTTTGCAGCACTTGAACCGTTTGCCGCCCCGATTTATAAGCCATTTCAACACGACAAGCTTGAATTCCAATCGGCTTAATTCTAGCATTTGGTGAATAGTATGCAGCCTGATTGGGAGATATAGTGGATTTTGCCTCGCTAACTTGAGTGCGTATCATCGTTCCAAATTAATAATGATGTGGGCTTCTAACAAGAATTGACGGGTCTAATAAACTAATTACAAGGGAATAAGGTGAGTTTACTGAAGAAATCGGGTAATTCCAGAGAAGGAGGGCTGACCATGAACTATCCTGAACCGTTTAGTTCCACTATTTTAAACTCAAATGTTACCGATTGCCTGTGATCTAATACCATTTGGTTACAAAAACTGACTGGCATCAAGCTTTAAATACAATTGCTGGATCAACCTTAGTAACTTTCTGAATGGCGAAAAATGCCGATCCCGTACACATCGCAACGGTTAACCCGAATACCCCCAAAGCAGATAAAGGGGTAATTAAAATCAAAATACCTTGAGTCGCGCCAGCCCAGGACGCTACACCTAAACACAGTGCCATACCTGGAATATACCCTAAAACAGCCATCCAGAGGGCCTGTTCTAAAATAATGCCGTAGATCACCCAGTCGGATGCACCCATCGCCTTCAGGGTTCCAAATTCCTTTAAGTGGTCAGTCACGGAGGAATAAAGAATTTGTCCGACCACCACCATCCCGACTAACACTCCTACCGCCGCCCCTAAACTGAGAACAAACCCAACCCCTGTGCGTTTTTGCCAAAAGGTTCGCATTACCGTAGACATTTCTTCACGGGTCAAAACTTGAACATCATCAGGTAAAGCATCGTCTAGTTTTTGCTTCAGTTGAGTTAAATCTTGACCGGGTTTTGCCTTAATTAAAACATAGGTGATCGGATCAGCTAAATTTAAGGCTCTTGGTGGTGGAATATCGGTAGATTTTTGATTAGAGGATTGATCTTCATAACTTTGAGTACATTGAAAATCCTCATTATCTTGGACTTGACACCGGGTTTGAGTTTTTACAGGACTATTAACATAAGCATTAGCATTTTTTAACGAGGTGAACACAAAACTATTGCTCACAATAGATTGAGTTCCTTGCGTAATTCCCCCTAATTTGGCTTCTAATCCTCCGAGTTTGGCAATATCACCGATATTTTTAAGTTTGAGAGCGTCTAATTTACTCTCATCAACCATAATCGTATAGGGTTGTTTTAAAGCATTGATATCTCCTTTAATAATATTCCAGGGGGAAAATAATTCCCCTTCTGGATCAGAACCCACGACTGTTACCGCATGAATTTTATTTTCTACAGGATCGCGCCAACGCGCATTTCTAAAAATAAAAGCTTCGGCTTGTTCAACACCAGAAACCGTCTGAGCTTGGGTGACTCGTTCTAAAGAAATGGGCATCGTTAACTCTAAATGAATCATATCTTTAGAAGCGATCCAAATATCCGCTTTCGAGTGATCAATTAATATCGAGGAAGACCGAATAAACCCGGTTAAAATCCCATTTTGAATGGTAACTAAACTGACAGCAAACATAATCCCAGCTTGAGCCACCAAAAAACGGGGAATATCCTCAAATAGGTTTTTTCGAGCAAGAGAAGCCATAGGGGAGGAGGGAAGGGGAGAAGGGGAGAAGGGGGGAAGGGGGACAAGGGGACAGGGGGACAGGGGGACAGGGGGACAGGGGGACAGGGGGACAGGGGGACAGGGGGACAAGGGGACAAGGGGACAAGGGGGAAATTATTAATTTCTAACTGCCTCACTGTACCCTTTAGGTTGCACTGTGCATTGGGATCTTTTTCCTGACAACTGACAAACCACACTCCTATTGTATACGCTCTTTAAGCAGTAGCTTGTTGGGGGAAAAGTTGGCTGAGATTTTGACGGGATAGGGGTTTTACCCAGGAAAACCAGGGGGTTACGGGTTTAAAATCAACCGATTGATAGAGCTTTGTTGCCCCTGTTAAACTATCAGCATCAACGCTTAGTTTGGCAGTGGTTACACCCGCTTTCTGTAGTTGAGATAAACCTGCCAAAAGGATGGTTTTTCCTAATCCTAATTTCCTAAATGTTCGTCGTGTTCCTAACCATTCAATCCAACCAATTTGATCAGAATTTAAGTGACATCTACAAAAAGCCGCAAATGTTCCATTCGGTGCAACTGCAACTAAATCTAATTCAGGTTGATAAATCGGTTGATTTTGCCAATATTCGGCTTGTTCTAGGGTTAATTCATGATGATCCCAATGGTCAATAAAGGATTCATTAAACAAATCAACCCAAGCTGAAAGGTCTTGTTTACCCTGAATATAAGATAATTTAAAACCGGATGGAAGTTCGGGAATAGATACAGGATATTCTAAGGATTTCGCCATCGTAATAAACTGCCGATCTACTTTAAAACCTCGTTGTTTGAGTAACTGATTTTGTTCGGTTTGTTGTTCTAAACTGTAGGTTCGCAGTTGTACAGGTTGTCTTTTTTGTTGTCCGATTTCTCGAATACGGCTTTCACACCACCGCATCATTTGTTTGCCTAAATTGCTGGATCGGACACTAGGATGAATATACAATCCAAAATATCCATCAATTCCAATTTTAGAGGCTTGAGGTTCAATTCCAACTAATCCCAAAAGTTGACCTTTTACATCTGTCCAAAGACGGATATCTTTTTCGGGGTTAACCGTTGGAGAAGAGAGTCCTAATTTTAAGTCTGCTAAACTTTCATCTTCTGTGAGATGATCAACGGTTTGACAGGCTTGAAATAAATTAAAAATTGCAGACCAATCTTTTTGACCTTCGTAGGGTTTAATGATTAAAGAATTCATAACAAATTGTTCCGAAAATTCGGAAGTTTTGACTTAATCTCGAACGGATAAATTTGCACCAAAAACTAGAGGTTGTTCTTCAATACAACCTTTATCAATTCTCCATTCAATGTTGATAATAGAGAATTTAAACCAAACTCTATTTGAGCCGAAAACCCTTTAAAACCAAGGTGTTACGACTAAAATCAGGATAGCTTTAGGGTTAAAAGTTAATGATGACGATAAAACTCTGTTTCCTGTGGGTAACACAGAAATGTTCAGGTTTTATCAAATTAGACACTCATAAAAAAGGGTTAATAAATCAATTCAATTTTGTTCTCTAACTTGACTTCTGCATCGGCTAAATGGATATTGCCAGTTCGACCACTGGCTCTTGGAAAGTCACCAAACCGAATGCAAGAGTCTTGATCATTTGATTAAATAGGTTTTGTCTCGCTAGGTAAAGAAGAATTTCACCTCCAATGAGGTCGTATTGTTAATTCACCCTCAGACCTGACAACCGCAGGCTGGATGACTCCATTTGAGTGTGATTGGCTAATGGCGGACGTTCCTAGTCTAAGGATAGCTGATCCCCCCAATGCCTTGTCAAGTTTCCAGGGTTAAGCTTTGGTTATGATGTAGTGAGTCCTAAAGGACTCAAAGCCCTGAAGGGCTTACTACTGTTAGATGATTCAGTCTTAATGCTATGATTTGAGTTGTTTGTAGAGTTGTAAAATTATTATCACTGATTAAAATTAGCGATCGCCCTGCTTCGGGTAAGGGAGAACCCCAAGTTAATCCTTCAATATTATCAACTGCAATATTTAAACGGCTTAAATTCAACAATAAAGTTTTTTCTGCGGGTATAATCTCAGAATTTGTTGCTTTTAAACTGGGCAAATCTTGAATAGTATCCGCTTTTTCTAAAGAAACTAGAAATAATTTTATGGTATATCCTAAGCCTAAAGAAAAAGATCGTTCTAAACTAATTAAATGAGATTCATCAATAGCTAATAAATCGACTAAACCTTGTCTGTTATATTGTTCGGCTATAAAAGAAGAATTTGCTAAAGGATCAGTAATATACAAAAACTCTCGATCCGGTTGATTGGTTTGCAAATTATATCGCAAAATTCGACAAGGACTTTTCTGATCTAAATTCGCTATTCCTCCATCTTGAATTAAGGCGTTTTCATTCGCGGTAAACAAATAAGCCTTATCGGGTGTCACCGTTAAACTTTCAAAGGCTAAATTAGAACGAACACCTTGGTTTTGATTTCCATTTCCATCAAAAAACTTTTCAGGAATTGGTAAACTTCTCAATATTTTGCCGTCCCTGGAAAATTCTTGAATAAAAGGGGAAATATTTTGATAAAGGTTACCTTCTGAAGCAATAAAAACACTATTTTTAAAAAACGCAATTCCTTCAGGATCAAGGCTATTTTTAGGAAAGGGTTTTCCCGTTTCTGTTAATAGTGTGGTAGCCCCGACTACACTCACCCCTGTTTCTGAAAGGTAACCGGAACTTAAATCAATTTTGAGAGTATAAAATCGGGCTTTATTTTTATCACTGGGATCATCGGATATAGCATAATAAACTTGTTGTTCAGGATTATAAGTAATGCCTGATAAACCACCAACTTCTGTGTTATTATAGAGTAATCCTGTCGGTAAAGTGACTTGTCCAATTAAATCAATTACTGTTGAAATCGCCACACTAGATGTGCTAAATATTAAAAAGGAAATTAAGGTTGAGATTAACAGCAGACAAGATAATAAAATTCTCATTAGATTTGCCTGTTTTAATAAAGTTTAGGGACAAAAAATTAATAAGCTATTATTTTCTATTCTAATATCGAAGATTGATTAGAACTTTAGTAATAAAGGGTAATGTATTTTGATTTTGCAGATTTAAAGAGTTGGAAACAGTTTTCCGGGGTAAATCTCGACGGAAAAATAATGGTAAACTCATTAATCCTAAAATAATCACAATCACTGTCATCATCCAAATTAATAAACGGTTTGGTTTATAATTGGCTTGTTCAATTTGCCAAAAAACTTGATTATAATTCCAAGCTGCAATTACAGTAATCATCATTCCAGTAATGACTAAAATAATCCCCATATTATCAGAATTAAAAATAGGATGACTAGGGGGAATTTTTTCGGTAAATGAGGTTTGTAATTGACGTAAAAACAAACTAAATCGAGCGATCGCAAAACCCAAAGCAATTAAGGAAATAGATGTTCTTAACCAAGCTAAAAATGTCCGTTCATTGGCTTGATGTTCTCGCTGACGATCAATTTTTTGTTCTTGATTCATAGATTCTATATCTCTTGAAAATTTTTCTTCATAAACTCCATTTTGGGGATTAAGCATTAAGAAATTCTGTTAACCATTCTTTAACATGAAATGTAGCACGACAATCATCTTCATTATATTGAACAATAGCATCTAATAAGGTGCGATCGCCTGTTTTTAACCATTGTTCATACCAACAAACAGATTGAGCACCATTTGCTTTGGGATCTCGCCATTCAAACCCCAACCATTTCGCTACAGGTTTCAGTGCATAACTTTCCACAGGAAGTGTTACCGTTTCTGTCATTTTTTGATGGAGATCAATAAATCGTTTTAATACTGGTTTCCAGCAATAATCTGGCGTATTATAAATTGTAGCTAATCGTTTAATGGTTTTAGGTTCATAATCGCAAAAATGAAAAACAGGAGCGATCGGATAAGCCCAAACTAACTCTAAAAACTGCTTCCAAATTAATTCTTCTTGGGTTTTATCTTCCGCTAAAAAGGGATAAAATTTCTGTTGATTAGACCGCCGATCTATAACTAGAAGACCATGCAAATAATCTAAATTCAATTCCGGTTGTGCTTCAATATCAAAATAAATCTCAACCGGAAATTCTTTTAATTTGGTTTGATAGCTATCTTGAAAATTATCTAACCAATAGCTAGAATTAAAATTTTGTTTAAAACTGATAAATTCTTCTTGACGTTTAATTGCTTTACTTTCTAAATTAGATTCAGCTTGCTTAATAATTTGTAAAGCAATTCCCTCTGCAAATTCAGGATAAACTTCTAATTGCTCTGGGGTAGCTTCCACCAAGGTTTCAACGGTTGTTAAATTCAATTCTTTTAACCGTAGATAGCGAGTGGGAGTAACACCCGGAATTAAAGAAATATGATTTTGCGATCGCGCGACCTCCAAACAATAACTATGCCATTGACACAAATTACATTTTTGTCTCGCAATAAAAACCTCCGGTTCATCACGAGATAACGCCATGTTTAAATAATCATTTAAAACCTGGTACATTTGCGGAATACGTTGTTCTAAATTAACCGAATAAGGAGCTTTATCTCGTAAAATTAACCAACCTGTTTCCGGCTGGATTCCTTGAATTCCTTCTAATAAATAAGCATGAAAAGCCGAAATAATTTGATAATCGAGTTTAGGGCGTTTCCCTAACTTAATATCTTGAGAAACATAAACCCAATCTCCAAATTGAGAATATCCGGGCTGTTTCACTAATAATTCAGGAGAACTCACTAAAGTAATCTGAATCATTTCATCAGATTCTATCACCGATCCATCTAACATAATTTCAGAAAGGTTAAGTTTCTCTACTTTCAGCAAAACCCCCTGATAAATTCGGTCAACTCCTTGCTGCATTAACTCTAGGGTTTGTTTAGCACCCAACTCCCAATTTCCAAAAAAAGGATCGAGTTTAGAATAAGGATAATGAGATAAAATACTATTTTGATAAGCAGAACTATCCTGCATCAATTTTAGTAAAAAATCGCTGGGAGGATCTTGTTGAGAACTATCTCCATAACGCTCTAAAAATGCACGCCTCTGACAGCGTTGATAAAGCAACAGTTGTTTATCGGTGATTAACATAATTATTTCGGTGTCAATGATCAATGATGAGTTAGATATCCTCTTCACCTTAAACTTAAAAGTGTCCTTTGACGAAACATAACGAACCCTTAATATTATGACAACTCCTTCCCTAGAAACCCATCGCCAACAGTTTCCCGCCTTAGCCAATAAAGGCTATTTTAATTATGGGGGACAAGGGCCATTACCTCGGATATCGATGGATGCTATTATTCAAGGGTATAACGAGGTGCAGTGTTCTGGCCCTTTTTCGGGTAAAATTAACCAATGGCAAAAGCAAGAAACCCAGTTAACTCGCAATTTGGTCGCCACTGAGTTAGGAATTTCTCCCGAAACCCTGTGTTTCACCGAAAATGTTACCGTTGGTTGTAATATTGCGCTGTGGGGAATCGATTGGCGACCGGGAGATCATCTGTTAATTTCCGATTGTGAACATCCGGGAATTATCGCAACGGTTCAGGAACTTCAACGTCGCTTTGATTTGCAAGTTTCATTTTTTCCCCTCAGAGAAACCTTAAACCAAGGTGATCCAGTCGAGATGATTTCTGAGTATTTAAAACCCCATACTCGCCTATTAGTGATCAGTCATATTTTATGGAATACAGGTCAAGTTTTACCCTTAACAGAAATTGTTAACCTGTGTCATCAAAATTATAACACAAAAGTATTAGTCGATGCGGCTCAATCCGTTGGCGTTTTACCGCTTCAATTAACAGAAACAGGCGTTGATTTTTATGCTTTTACAGGTCATAAATGGTTGTGTGGGCCAGATGGATTAGGAGGATTATATATTAGTGCGGAATCTTTATCCGAATTATCTCCAACCTTTATTGGATGGCGAAGTATTATTAACGATACACAGGGAAAACCCGTTGCTTGGATACCCGATGCTAGACGGTATGAAGTCGCCACTTCTGCCTATCCATTATATGCAGCATTACGCCATGCCATTACCCTGCATCATCAATGGGGAACTGCAACAGAGCGTTATCAACAAATTTGTCAAAATAGTCAATATCTTTGGCAAAAATTATCAGAAATTCCGCAAATTCACTGTCTAAGAACCTCTCCCCCCGAAGCGGGTTTAGTTTCATTTCAACTCACCAATGGAAAATCCCATCAATCCTTAGTCAACGCTTTAGAAAACCAGGGTATTTTCCTGCGAACTCTCCTCGATCCCAATTGCGTTAGAGCCTGCGTTCATTACTTTACCCTTCCCTCGGAAATGGATCAACTCCTAGAAGCGATAGCAGGGAACAGGGAATAGGGAACAGGGAACAGGTAGGAAAAGAGCCCTAAATTTCCCTTTTTGTCCAAGTATTGACTGTTAACGGTTAACCCCAGTCAACAGTCAACAATCAACTTTTTCAAATTTTTCTTAACTGATAACTGATAACTGATAACTGATAACTGATAACAAGCATTATTGAACAGCAACCGCCGTATTCCCGACCACTTCACCTTTTAACATTCGTCCGGCTGCTTCTAATAACTGTTCTTCTAAATAAGGCTTGGTAAAGTAACCTCGTGCCCCCAAATTAAACGCCATTTGACGGTGACGATCCGCGCCCCGCGACGTTAACATGGCAATGGGTAAATTCGTTAGGATCGGATCTTTTTGCATCCGCGATAATAACTCCAACCCATCCATCCGAGGCATCTCAATATCGCAGAACACGATATCACAGGGTAAACCCGATTTCAGTTTTTCCCAAGCTTCCTTACCATCTCGCGCCTCTTCCACGCGATAACCGGATTTTTCAAATGTAATCGATAATAGCGATCGCACCGTAATCGAATCATCCACAATCAACACCGTCGGTTCAGATTTCTGAAGTTGGGGTTCAGCCACCGCATTGCCCATCTGCCAAATCTTACCAGCAGCATCCTTGCGAATCCGACCCATGGCCAAATCAATCAATTCCAGCACATCGGCGATCGCCACAATTTGACCATCCCCTAACACCGTCGCCCCTGCAATGCCAATCGGTTTCGGCACAGGCCCTTCCAAAGGCTTGATCACAATTTCCTGTTCAATCAACACCTGATCCACCTGTACCGCCAAATAACTACTCGAAGACCGCAGGACAATCACCGAAATCATGTCTTCCTCAGCCGTAGCCCCATAGACATTTCCCCGACCCAAATGACGGTGATAAGTTAACAATTCCCGCAGATGACGTAAAGGTAAAATCGTTCCCCGCCATTCTAAAGCCTTACTGCCATCGTCCATCGCTCGAATTTGTTCACGGGGAACATCAATCATGTCTTCTACCCCATCCATCGGGAAAGCAATCCGCACCCGATCGCTCACACAGCACAACGCCCTGGAAATACTCATATTCAAGGGTAAGCGAATGGTGAACGACGTCCCGCGTCCCAACGTCGAATCCGTCGTAATCGTGCCACGAATATCCGTTAAACTGGTTCGCACCACATCCATCCCCACGCCCCGACCTGCGTATTCATCCGCCACATCCTTTGTACTAAAGTTCGGCAGGAATAACAGATCATAAATCTCTGGATTGCTCATACTCTCAGCTTCTTCAGCCGTAATCAACCCCTTCTGAATCGCCTTATTTTTGACACGATTGACATCAATCCCACCGCCATCATCGGAAACCGCAATAATCGTTTGATTCCCCTGGTGAAATACCCGAATTGTAATCCGACCCACTGCCGATTTTCCTGCTGCTGTCCGTACATCCGCAGGTTCAATCCCGTGAGTAATGGCATTATTGACCAAATGGATCAACGGGTCATGCAGCTTACCCAATAACATCTTGTCAATTAAAGTATCTCGACCCTCCACAAACAATTCGGCCTGTTTGCCACATTTAATCGAAATATCCCGCACTGGACGCTTCAAAGCATCCGCTTCAATCGCAAAAGGTTCCATCCGTGCCCGATTTAACCCCTCCTGCAACGCCGTCGTAATCCGTCGCAACTCACGGGTGACTTGATCCGCTTCTTCCACCAAAAATTCAATATCGGCTGACGACTCCCGCACCCGGACAATTAACTCAATAATCTCTTGAGAGAGAGTATGGAACGGCGTAAACCGATCAAGTTCCGTTGAATCTAAATCCGTATTGGAATCATCATCATGAATTGACGACGTTTCATTAAACCAGAACGGCTTGCGACGGTGGGACAGGAGGGAAATTTCTAAGAGCGATCGTTCATAGAAATCCTGCATCCGTTGGCCTACATCCCCCAGCAAAGAAACTTGGTGTAGCAAGTTATCCAAAAACTGCCGCATCCGTTCTTGGTCTTGTTCCAAACTGTTGCGGTTGACCACCAGTTCCCCCATTAAGTTACTGAGGTTATCCAGTTGTTTGACAGGAACCTTAACAATGGGTTCAGCGATGGGTTTGGCAAAGGTTCCTCTGGGAACCGATGCTGAACGAGATCGAGGAGCATCTTCAATTAATTGCAGCAACTCTGTAAATTCCGAATCTTCGTCGGAGGATGGCGATGCTTTACTAACAGGGGTTCGTCCACTGTCTGAGGATTTTGGAGTTGAGGTTGACTCCACTGCATCGGGGGACTGTAACAGTTGATCTAAATTTAAGAAAATATCTTCTTCTACCGTCTGGTTAGCAGCCATGGGCTGACCTTGTGCACCTTCTTCATTCAGTAAAGCATCTAAACTGGTAAAATCATCATCCGGTAGTTCCAGGTTGGGGGCAGTAAGTCCCATCGCTTCTAAGTTTTGAGATATCCTTGGGGTTAACACCTCAACACTGTCCTGAATAGTTGCACCTTGCTCTTCTCCAAATTGCATCAAATCATCTAAGGAAGAAGGAGTCGATGTTTCGGGTACGATGCCCATTTCACTTTCTAATAGTTCATCAAACCAATCTTCACTTCGGTAAGGCTCTGTGACTGCTTCGGGGGCTGCTTCCCCGGTTAAGGAAGAACTGGGTTTTGCCGTTTGGGGTTTGGGTTCGGGAGACACTTGAGCCTGCTGGTCAAATTGGTCAAACAGTTCATCCAAACTTTCGGCATCCTCTAATAAATCGTTGATTTCATCCGGGGAAACAGATGTAGAATGCTGGGCTGATCCCGATGAAACTTCTGTTTCGGGATTTATGTCTAATAGTTCATCAAAGAAATCCTCAAAACTGGCCAATGGTTTATCTTGTGCCATCTTGACTGTCGATGGTGGTTTGACGTTTGGGGTTTCCACCATTGGAATATCCGTATCACTGAGATTATCAAAGAAACTGGCTAGATCATCATCAACACCAGAGTTAGCAGGTGAAATCCCCAGGTTATGATGTCCCCTTTGGGGAGTTTCTTTGGGGGATTTTTTGTTTTTAGCTTCTGTTTTGTTTAACCCGGTTTGTTTTTCGTCTAACAAATCAAAAAAGTCGCCTTGTAGGAGGTCTGCTTCCATTCCTCCCTGTGCAGGGGTTTCCCCGACTGTTTCTTCAGAAGCCTCATGATCCCATTCATCCAAACCTTCAAATAAATCTCTGAGGCTGTTATATTCTTCGGGGGTAATTTCGGGGCCGTTTGGTAAACGAGTTGGGGTATTACTGGCGTTCGTTGCTGAATCCGACCAGTTTGTATCGAGTAGGGGGTTCGTGAGGGTTGAAACATCTGGGGATTTCTTCTTACTATTTCCTGACTTCGCGGTCACTGAGCCTTGCCGAAGTGATGCAGTCGCTTTCGTCGCAGCTGCTGATTTTTTAGACTCGGCTTCTCCCAGTGTCCGGGATTTAGGAGATTGACCGGAGGATTTTGAGGGACGTGATGGCAGGGTCGATTGGGTTGTCTGAGATTTGGATGTTGGGGCTTTTGCAGAGGTTACGGACTTGGGTAACAAGCGGGTAATAGCTTCGGTGACGACAATTTCAGTCTCTCTATTCGCTAAAACGAGATCTTGAGCTTCTTTAATCGCTTTAATAACAACGGGAGCTAAACTCCGATAAGTATTCTCCGAATTAGCGATCACTTGTTCTACATTTTCGATAAATTTAACCCAATTCGGTAAATCAAACAGTTCTCCCGCCCGGGCTAAACTTCGGCAAGTTTCAATTAACACTTGACGGGTTTGGGGGGTTTCGGGTTGTTTGAACTGTTGCAACATTTCCCGCAACCGTTCAGGGACATCACTACCAAAGACCAAATCTTTAGCACTGCTATGTCCCGTTTCTTCACGCGGTTTCGATATCGACGGAGATGGAGCGCGGGTTTGTACAGGCGTACTATAATCCGTTTCTACGGGCCGTTTACCTGTCCCCTGTTGCTGTACAACATTTTTAATATGGTAATTTAAGGCTTCAAAAACAGGCTCAACATCCTGCAAAATGGCACTCGCTGCTTCTTCTGTTAACCCATAGGGCCCTGACAATTGATCAATCAAGGCTTGTAAGGTATCAAAAACTTGTAAAAATAACGATTCTAATTGTTGATCGAGGAATTGAGTCGGAAGACGGTTTTCTTTGAGAATTTTAAAACTATCTTCTAATCGGTGAGCCGTTTGTTGAATACTATTGAGTCCCAACATCGCGGCTCCCCCTTTAACCGAGTGGGCCGCTCGGAAGACTTCATTGAGCAGTTCTGGATCTTCAACGGTGGTTTGTAGATTCAGTAATCCCTGTTCAATGGTATTGAGGTGGTCTTTAGCCTCCTCAATAAAATAGCCCATGATCCGTTGTTGCTGTTCAAGTTGCATATCATTAATCAGTTATCAGTTATCAGTTATCAGTTATCAATTAATCCTTGGTCACTTGTTTTCACGCACTTCCTCCCCTGCCTTTCTTGCTCCCTAAGATTTTTCTGAAGCATCAACGCGGAAACGTTCCACGGAAGTCAAGAGATCTCGCGCCACACCGACCAGTTTGGTTAATGCACTAGAAACTCCTTGGGCTTCTTGGGAGGTTTCTTGAGCGCTATGTTCAACGGCTCGCATCACCTGGGCGACGGCTCGTGCCGTTTCGTTTTGTTCCACCGTATCGGCGGTAATTGAACGCACCAGAACGTCAATCCGGTTCGTCACTTGGATAATGTCATCCAAGGCTCGTTTGGCTTGTTCAGCTAGACGAGTTCCTTCAATTACCTGTTGATGACCTTGAGACATCGCCATCATCACGGTATTGGTCTGGCTTTGGATTTGCATCACGATTTGTTCGATATCTTTTAAAGATTTCGCTGACTTATCCGCTAACTGTCGAACTTCATCGGCAACAATCGCAAATCCTTTGCCTGCTTCCCCAGCCCGTGCCGCCTCAATACTGGCGTTTAACGCGAGTAAGTTGGTTCGGGAGGCAATCTGAGAAATAATGGCTACAATTTTAGAAATTTCTTGAGAAGATTCCCCTAACCGCTTGACTTCTCGACTGGTTTCTGCAACCGTTTCCCGAATTTTGAGAATCCCAGCTACGGTCATTTGTACCGCTTCTCCCCCTTTAGTCGCTACCGCCGCCGCCGAACGGGCAACTTCTTCAGCTTCCCTGGAACTTTCGGCTACCCGTTGAATGGCATCGGTGAGCACCTGTATCGAGTTTAAGGTGGCAGCTAGTTCCTCCGCTTGGCGGAAGGCATCTCCGGCGACATCCTTGGCAAACGTCGCACTATCCGTTGCCCCCTTACTGACTTGACGGGCGGCTTGCTTCACCTGAACCACAATTTCCCGCAGGTTTTGGATGGTTAAGTTAAAGGAGTCGGCTACCGCCCCTAAAACGTTAGCGGTGACTTCTGCGGTGACTGTTAAATCTCCCCGGGCTGCCCCTTCGACATCATCCAAGAGCCGAATCACCTGACGATGTAAATCATCTCTGGCATCTTCTTGTTCCTTGGCTTTGCGTTGGGCTTCGCGGGTAATATTTTGAATAAATTGAGCCGCATGGTTGAATTTGGCGGACATTCTCCCAAACTCGTCCTCGGCAAAAACCGTAGCCCGGGCATCTAAGTTGCCTTTACCAATGGCATCAAATTGAGCTTGTAAATCGTCTGTGGCTTTTGTAATTTGTTGGGCTGTAATCCGACCTAATCCCCAGGCGGTGATAAAACTCGTGGCTCCGGCTACGGTGGTCATAAACCAACCTGTAACTCTTAGATAATCCACAACTTCTCGTTTGTTATCTAAGGCAGCGGTGCGGGTGGCAATATTAGTTGCTGTTGCCACTAATATCAATGTTACCAGTCCCGTTCCTAGGGCGGTGTAAAAGGGTTTGCGGTTGAGGGAGGCATTTTCTAAAAAGGAGAATGGCCCTTGATCAGATGCGACGACGGTATCCATCACATCCCCTAAATCTGGACTTAAGGTGGTAACAGCCGATGCGGTATAGGCACTATTAAAAATCTCATCATCCCGAATCGATGAACTATCACTATCGAGGGTGCTATTGTTGTAGGTCGTGCTCGGAAATTTACTATCTAAGTTGCCAAAGTCTGAATCAACATATAGATCATTATCCCCACTGGCTGCCATATCAAAATCGGCAACATCATCAAACTCTTCAAAACTATCTAAGAAATCATTTTCCACGCTTTGGGGGGCCTTACCATTGGGAGAACGACCATTGAGATCTGTCATCTCCGGTGTTATATCAAAGGAGTCCCCAAAGGTATCCTCATTTAAAGGTTCGAGATCAAAACTATCGGGAATATCCGTGGCATCAAAAACGATATCATCTTCTTCCTCAGCCATATCCAACGCTCCATAAGCTGAGGATGGGGTAGCTTCACCCCGGGTATTGGAAAAATACGACTGATTCATCCTGTTATTGGTCAACAGGGTTTCCTCTTCGTTGCTTTCTTCTGCATCCAAAACATTAAAGTTCGCCGTCATGTTAGAAGGGTCAGGGGGTAAGGGAACAGAATCATCAGCATCATCAACGAAGGGTTCCACAGAAAATGTAAAACCGGACAGATCAGGGTCAAACTCCTCTTCTTCTTCTGGCTCAAATAAAGGAGTTGACGCACCCGACATCATCCCATTGGAGGATACCGGATCAGGGTTAACGAACTCCCCGGATGAATCTATCTCTTCTAGGGGGGCAAAAATATCATCGAGTTCTTCTTCAAAACTCATGGGGGCGACGGAAGGAGATGAAGGAAAAGGGGTTTGGGGGGAAGACTCAGGAGTCTCCATCAATTCCTCGTCTTCCTCGGCTCCCCTGGGTTCCCCAAACTCTCCTTCACCCTCTAGGTCATCCAGGTCAAGGAACTGAGTCGGTTGATGTAGATAATCCATCTCTGACTCATCCAGGGTTTCCTGGGAATTGAGTGAATGCAGGTCATCCTCAGTGCTGGGGTTTGAGGAATCGAGAAGATGGAATTGGTCATCCTCGGAGGAAAATAAATCCCCGGTTAACTGTTCAAGATCACTAACACTCACCTCATCGGTCGCTAAGGGGGTTATGGGTTGTGATTCATCTTCTTCTAGTGTAAACGGATCTTCATCGAATTGGGTCAGGGAACCCGGCTCATCCAAGGGATTTAAAATTTCTGTTCCTTCCTCTAAATCATCCTCTAAAGCAAAGGGATTATCGGCTGTAAAGCTCAGGGGAGACTGGCTACCATTAGAGTGTAAATAGTCTTGATTATCCCCTAGATGTTCTAACCCCCTTTCATCGATCGCATCATCGAGATCAGGAACCGATAAGCTTAATTCGGAGTCCTCTAATCCTTGAAAATCAAAGTTATCTTCGGTTCCGCTAAAATCCTTCAGGTCTATCTCATGGTTTGACCCATTCATCAAATTGCCATTGCCTTGCTGATGGGAATCATCAGCAAGGGATTCTAAATCATTTAATAAATTCATTGAGGATGTGCCATTGGCGAAACCATTGGTTTCTTCGGCGACCCACTGTAAATCTTGAGTTAAATCAACTTCTGTAGAATCAATTTCTTCATCGAGAAGGGCATTAAAAACCGCTTGGGAATCGGGGATATCGTTCAACTCACCTGAAGGGGAGGCGAGTTCGTATTGGTCAGTATCGGCTAAAGCTTGATGCGCTTGTTCGAGTAATTCCGCATCACTGGTCAAATTTAAGACCGCCATATACTGATCACGAGCCACATCATACTGCTGTAACCCATAGCCATAGATATGACCGCATAAAAGACGGGCGGAAGGATCTTCTGGATAATCTTCCACCAGTTGATAAACCAGCGCCGCCGCCTCTTCGTAATTTCCCTGACAGTATGCTTCCTCCGTTTGCTGATATTCTTGTAGGAAGTCTGTGCTTGTTGCCATGAGCGATTCCCCTTTTGATTTTAAAGTTTAGTGTGGTATGGCTTAAACGTTAAGAGTTCAATGTAAGAAAGGTTTAACTTAAACAGTTTTATAATCAATTGATGCTGGGCGGGCTGTGACATTTTTGGGTATGAACCTTGAGTTTGATGGATCACGTTGCCCAGCGAGCCGATCGCAAAATTGCTACTTGGTCTAAGAGTCGCAGAACGTTCCCTGTATTTGCCAATTGCCATTCTCCTTTAATAAAAGGAGCCATACTATCACTGACTTGAGTGGGCATTTGCATTTTATCAGGGTCAAGCCATGCCATATCATTGAGAGCATCAACTGCTAACCCTAATATAATGTCTTGGTCTTCTACGGCAATGACATGGATCTCTGTGCGGTCTGTATTCAAGGGAGTGGTATCCCCTAAAAATTGGCCTAAATCAGCTACCCAAATCACCCGACCTCGAAGGTTGAAGGTTCCCAGTAATAGAGGGGAAACGTTAGGGATGGGCGTCATCCGGTCTGGAGATTGAAACAGTACCTCTCGAATTCCGATGGCAGGAAGGGCAAATTCATTGCCTGAAGGCACAAAAAACCGGAGGTGGGGTTCCCCTTCGGGAGTTTCCAACTCTTGAAATTCTGGGCCATCTGTTCCTTGCCCGGTTAAAAAATCTGGGTTTCCGACCATTATTGTTTACACCTACCCTCTGAGCAATTGTTTAACAGTTCCGACTAATTCGGTCGGCTGGAACGGTTTAGCGATATAAGCATCTGCCCCCTGTTTCATTCCCCAATAACGATCAAATTCTTCCCCTTTAGAAGAACACATCACAATGGCAATATTGCGGGTTTTGGGATCGGATTTGAGGCGACGACAAAGTTCATAGCCGTTCATCCGAGGCATGACAATATCGAGCACCATTAAATCGGGGCAGCTTTTTTGGACTTGTTCTAATGCTTCTACACCATCACTGGCGACACTGACCTGTAAGCCACTATCTTTGAGAAGATTAGAAATCATCTCCCGTTGGGTGACACTATCTTCCACCACCATAACTTTATTCATCTTTCTTCTCCCTGGGAAACTCCCGAATTATTGATAATCCGGTTAGGGGTAAGAGTCCAAGGAGTAAGGGGTTTATGCTGCTGCATTAGAAATTTATCGTAAAGTGTCAACAAAACCTTTGCGCCTCAAAAGAGGTCATTCTTTCTGGCATACCTGTTGGCATTACAGGACAGAGGCTATTTCTATGTTCTCAAAGACCCGATCAGTGGGTGTTTAATTGAAGGGCGAATCGGCGGCAGGGTTTTGCATCGGATCGCTCCGGGTTTGTTTAGTTGTCAATCCCATCGGCATTGTTATGATAACTTAGTTTTTTTAACATCTTGTTTAATTTCAAGTATAGTTCCCGACTCTATAAACCCATAGAGCCAGTTTTTACAGCATTGTGTATCTTGTCGGCTAGAGTCCTATTTAATTATACAAATCTTTGACCGCCTGGATTGATCTAGTCTGGGGTGTTCTAGGGGGGAGTGTTAAAGGGTTTCTAACTCACTCATGAACTCCTCTTCTAATTTAGACTCTTTAGCTGTATTCGTGAGTTTCCCTGGCCCAATATAAGTTTCCACTAAGGTTAATAACTCAGCATCCCCAAACGGTTTTGTTAAGTAGTTGGTGGCTCGAATCATTCGAGCTTTGAGGCGATCAATAAATCCATCAATTCCCGTTAACATGACAATGGGAGTTTGACGAAAAGCCGTCGAATTTCTTAACATGGCACAGATTTCATAACCGTTTAATTCAGGCATGGCAATATCACACAAAATTAAATCCGGTTTGAGTTGAAAAACTAAACTCAATGCTTTTAAAGGATTGCCAATGGCAGTTGCTTCATAGCCATGTTCTTTTAAAATAAATTCAACCGTTTGTCGAATCACGAGATCATCATCAATACAGACAATCCGAGGGCTACGATTTCTATCGGTGAAGGGTTCTAGTGTGGTTAACGGATTTTCGGGATGGGGGGCTAATAGTTGTACTAATCCCTGTTGTACAAACGGATAAATGGCTTTTGTCACCATGACAATATCTCGATGTAAATGACGGGCAATTTGACGAATCGAGGTTTGGCCATCAGCCCAACGATTCAAGGTTTCAAACACTTGTGGTCGGACGGTCTCTTGTAATTTTGATCGATCTGTGATCAACGGACATTGATTGGGGGAGGTAATATGGGGATGGAATTTTTTCCATTCTTGGACTTGTTTGAAAATATTGGCTAATAACGGGCTAATTTCTAAGGTGGTTAATTGGGGAGCTAAGGCAGATCCCATTTCAAAAATAAAAGCGCCTTGATGTAAACTCAGTAAATCAAACAAGGTTTCCTGAACCATACAATGAACAATATTACGGGCGATGGCTGGGGTAATCACTTGATGTTCAAGTAATACCCACAAGTACCCATATTCGGGAGCATTGACCGAAGCAATGGAGGGAACTTCTAACTGAGCGAGAACGGTTTCAGCTTTATAGCGTCGTAAATAATCGCGTAATCTCATCAGGCTGCCTTCGCTTTGACCTGCATAGATAATGCGACCGTTCCAAGAAAACACTAACCAACATTGTCCGGTTAAACGGCTGGGATGGCGTTCGATTTCAGTGGCCATCTGGGATGAACTGTAAGCTTCGACCATGAGTTCCCCTGTTCTCTGGCCAAGCTCAATCAGTTGCAAAATACTGCGAATATCAATTTCGTTTAAAGAGCCTTGCATTTAGCAAGTTGCCTCCTGCAAATGGGTTTGAGTTGAGGTACATCCTAGAGATGAAAAATAAGGCACTATCGTGATGATCAAATCACGGCTTCCCTTATATTCTAGGGGAGACAGCCACTTATGCACCCGATAGTTAGCGATTAAGGATTAACTAACGGTATATTAGGCTTCAGGATTAACTGTTTACCTGCGACTCCCAGAAGGTTTTATGATTAAGACAGCGAACAAATAGTGCTTGAACACCTCAAGAGGATAAAGGGCCGATGCTCTATTTAGCGGAAGTACAAAAGCAGAGTAGCAAATTTGGTCTGGGCGGCGGTAGGACTGAACTCAAGCTATTGGCTTGTCAGCGAGGTGAAAACAATTGGAGTGCTGTACCCGGAGATGAAATCATCCTTGCTGATGATGCGAATAACTTTAAGGACGGAACGTTAGTATTAGTCGATCTGAATACGGGTAAGCAGGTACAGCGTATCCAAGAAGCTGCCCGCCAACTCGTGGGGATTCTCCAAGATTTTTCTCGGTTGCAGGAAAAGTTTAAAACCCAACAGGAAGAAATTGAACAGTGGAAGGAGTCGTTGACTTACCAAAGTCAGGAATTAAATCGCCGGGAAATGGAAATGGAAGCCCGACGCGAACAGATGGAACAATTGGAGGAAGAATTAGAACGGCTCGAACAGCAACGTCAAGAAATTGAGCGTTCCCGAGATGAAAGTAACCATTTACGGTCTCAAATTGACCAGGCTCGTCAAGATATTGAAACCACTCGACAGCAGTTACGAGATCAACGCAAACAGCTTGAAGAACAACAAGCTCAATTACAGTCGTCTCCTTCCTTGAGTGCCGAACAATCTGAACTCCTCAGTAACTTACTCAATCAATTGTCTAACCCTGTTGAAATTTCACCGTTACAGACAAAACTTCATCAGTCCTTAGAACAAGTGACTAGCGCTGAGAGTTTACTGGCACAACATCAGCAACGATTACAAGAACAACGTTCTGAGGCTGAACGTCTTCAACAAACCCTAGAAACGACAACCAGCAGCATTAAACAGCAATGGCAACAGTGGCAGCAAGCGCAGGATACGTTAATTCAAAATCGCTCTGAGTTAGCCTCCCAGCAACAGTTAGTCCAAACGAAACAGGACTATGCTCAAACGTTACAAACCCTGATCCAAAGCCGTCAAACTTTATTAGAACAGTTACAAGAGTTGGCTTCTCGTCAATCGCAGGATGAACCCGCCGCAGTGAGCGTGAAAGTGGATATCCAAGCCTTGGAGGCGATGCCCTTAGAACAATTACAAGCGGAAGTCGAACAATTAAAACAGGAATGGGATCGCTGGTCTGGTTTTGTTAAAGACCAAGAGGAGGAATTAAAATACAAACTCGAAGAGATTGGGGAAATTCAAGAGGAACTCAAAACGGCAAATGATGGAGATCGAGAGAGTTTACAGACGAAATTAGCTGAGGAGCAAGATGCCTATCAAATGTTGAATGAAACATTGGTGGGTCAGCGCCGTACCCTCAAAGAGCGGGAAGACCATAAAACTCAATATGAAGGAGTGTTAAATCGTCGTCGAGGTTTATCTCCGGCCACCGCAGGGGGGCCGACTGATTTGAAATCGGTGATTGCGAATTTGGAAACCCAACAACAGGAACAACAACAGCAACTCCAAACTTTGGAAACAGAACTCCAACAATTGCGCTCTACCTTTGCCCAAAGAGAGACAGAGGTAAATGCTCAAGTTCAACAACAAGAACAAACCCGTCAACAGTTAGAAACTCAGGAGCAAAGTTGGATCGAACAACAACGCATGGTGGCTGAACTTTGGGGGCGGATTAATTTGTATCAGGAAATGTTACGACCTGTTCAAGATTCGTGGAATCAAGTTCGGCAGCAGTTGCAGGAAACAACGACTCAACTGAATCAACTGTTAGATTTGTCCAACTCCCAAACCCAGGCAACAACACAGTTACGGCAGGTTTTATCAGGAATCAGTAATCACTAATTAGTCTAAGGTTTGATCAGTTATTAGTAAACAGTTTAGAGGCTCGGAGTTCATCAACAGATGATTATTTATTACTAATAACTAATAACCAATAACTAATAACTGATAACTGATAACTGATAACTGATAACTGATTATTCTTCTTCAAATCCTGCATCGTCTTCTAAATCCAATGCGTTGTTGTAGTTTTGAGATTCAATGGGAATACAAATTAAGTTATCGTCTTGAGTATAAACTAAGCCTTGTTGACGCAGTTTTCCCATCAGCCGAGTTACGGTAACTCGTGTGGAACCGATGGCACTTCCGATTTGAGAGTGGGTTAATGACCAAGGTAAACAATAGCCTTTAAACCCATCTTCCCCAGTACCACTGGCATAATATTCCCCGTATTCTTCAATGAGTAAGGTTAAAAATCCTAAAAGCCGGTCAATGGTACGACGTTGACCCAATGTACTTAACCAAAGTAATTTCCGTTGATGTTGATATCGAAACGCATCGAGAACTTCCCGACGAAAATGGGGCCAATTATCTAAATCGTGCCAATACATCCATAACACGGTCGTATCATCGGCATGGCTATAGGCTTGTAGACTAAAGGGAGACTGAGCCACCAGTTCAAAGGGTTGACCTGCACCGACAAAACCGAGAAAGGCTTCATCTAAATTGCGATTGCGGGGTTTGGAATTGGGTTTACCCTTCGCATATTCCAGTTGAGCGCTCCCAACTAATCGGACTGCACCCCGTTGGACTAAATACAGTAACCCTGGACGCGCCGGAATCCGCTCATCTTTGCTGAAACTGCGGCAACGGTAATGTTCCTGTGCCCAGTCTGTAATCCGCTGCCAGGTTAGGAAAGGTCGATTGGAATCGGTCGGAATAGGAGATGATTGCATCATGAGATCAGGTAATAAACAATTTTTAGTCAAAGGTCAAGACAAGATGCTCATACACCTCCACATCCGTCAAGTGTTGAATGGGTTCACAGAATTGCTCGCCTATCCTGAAGGTGTATTTTATACTTGAGAGAGAAGGGTTTAAGATCCTTTAACCAAAGTAACAAAAAACACATCTCTTTTGAGTAAACTCATCAACTATTTTAGACAATCAATTTCAAAAAATTCTGTCAGGGTATTGACTTAGTATGCTGATAATAGCCAATGTGAGCTTGTTTGGGATGGAGTTTGAAGGTTATGCTTGCTTTGGCAAAGGTATTGACGGTACAACTGGGAAAAAGTTTACGATTTCAAGGGATTGATACGGTTGATTCTCAGGAAATTCCCGTAAATCACATTAAACATGAGACTCAGATCACATACGGATCGGCGATCGCACTGAAACTTTCATCCCGCTTGCATCAACCGGCTCTGGATTTGGCGGAGGCTATCTGTGTTAGCTTAAAGACCTTAAATGCAGAGGAGCAGTGCGGTTTTGGGCAAATTCCTACAGATGTGACGGTTTATCCCTTGTCGTCAGGGATGTTGCAATTTATTTTTACGGATGTGGGAATTGCGACTTGGTTAGAACAACTTCTTCGCCACCGATGGACACTAACTCCGCTTCGGAATCGGGAAATTTCCCTGGATCAATTTGAGGTTCAATATAGTCATGCTCGCTGTTGTTCTTTATTAAGTTTGGCTGACCGGGAGCATTTAATTCAGTTAGAAGAAACCAATTTAAGGGCTGTATTACCCTTAAAAATTAGCTTTACTTCTTCTCCGATTCCTTGGTTAACAGATCAAGGACAATTACAATTTACTCAAAGTTATGACTATCAACTTTTAATGCAATTGGTGAAGACTGTAGATGCTCTTTTTTTCCCTTTAAGTTCTCCTCATTGGCTCAAACTTGCTGTTCAATTAAGCGAAAATTTCCAACAGTTTTATCGTCACTGTCGGATTTGGGGAGAGGTCAAACAACAGACCCCGGAGTTAGCTCAAGCGAGACTGGGTTTGGTTTTAATTACGCAAGTGATTCTTCAAATTTTATTAGAAGAAAAATTAGGAATTATGGCTCCTTTTGAATTATAAGTAAATTTTTTAAGATAAAAAGTCTGTTAGAACTTCATCGGGTTCATCATCATCATCATCATTGGTTAAAAGTTGAGCAAAGGTAGAATTAGGAATAATAGGAACTTCTGGAATAATTATTTTTTCTAGGGTTACTATTTTAGCTTCTAATTTAGCGACTTGATGTAATAAGGGTTCTAAGGATTGAACTTTTTGCTGTAAAATTAATAATTCTTGATGAAGGTTTGAAGCATCTAAATTAGCGGAATTAGAAATAGAAGAAAATTGAACTTTTTCTAAATAATGTCCGATAGCTTCATGAACTAATTTGTCTACAGAATGTCCTGTTTCTGCGGATAATTGATTCAATTGACTAGCCCATTCTTTGGGAATAGAGGTTTCTATTTTTATATTTTGTAAGCTCATAGATAGGGAACACCGAACTGGGAATAGGTAACAAAGATAATACTTCTGGCTGTTTTATGTCAGTTGTAAATTATTACGAGCGATTTGGGATTGCTATAGCAATCTTATTTGGCTTGAATCTGATTAATGGAGACTTGCTAACTCATTTTCCCCTGTAATTTTTAAAATTTTAGTTGTTTTTACAGGGGATAATTACCTTCTAGTTATGTTCTGGATTGGGGAACGTGCGTTTAAACTCTTCGATTAATTCATCAATTTCTTCTAAGGCTTGATTAACATCAATTCTGAGGGTTCCTAAATTAGGTCTTTCTAACAACTTAACCAGAGATTCCCGTTTTTGCTCAATTAAAGCAACTCGTTCTCGAATCGTATTGCTGTCCATGTTTAATTTCCTGCCTGAGTAAGTGAACGATCAATCTATTAATAATATAGCGATAATTGCTCAAAGTTGCAATTGAAAAAAATCATTGATTAGATAAAAAATAGTGGGATTGTGGGGTTATATTCTATCCTTCAATGTTGACTATAAATAATGGATCGGGTGGCTAATCACCTTTTCCTATCCCCTATTCCCTCTTTTCTATTTTCTTTTCCCCCTGTTCCCTGTTCCCTGTTCCCTGCTCCCTTTTAACGATTAGAAACGGCATAATGAACTAAAGCCGCCATGCGTTTTCTGAGGGTTTCTAATCCTAACGCTTTAGATGCAGAAATATAAACGGCTTGGGGATATTTCTCTTGTGCTAATCGTAAGGTATCGCCATCAGTTTGATCAATTTTATTAAACGCTAATAATCCAGGGCCCGGAGTAACAGGCATTTCCCTTAAAATCTGCATCACCGACTCAATTTGACTTTCCCAAGCGGGATGGGATAAATCGACTAAATGAATTAACGCATCCGCATCGGTGACTTCCTCTAAGGTAGCGCGAAAGGCATCAATTAAAGGCGGGGGTAGCTCATGAATAAATCCCACTGTATCCGTAATCACCACCGTTAAGGGTTCCTCGGTCATCGTGTCAGGAATCTCTAAACGGCGAGTGGTGGGGTCAAGGGTGGCAAAGAGTTGGTCAGCCGTGTAGACTTCCGACTGGGTAAGAACATTTAATAACGTCGATTTTCCAGCGTTGGTATATCCCACTAACGCTAAGGTGGGGACTTCTCGAACTTGACGATTTTGGCGTAAACGAGACCGATGCGCTTGGAGTTGGTTCACTTCCTGCTGTAACCGGGAAATGCGCCGTTGAATGGCCCGCCGTTCCGTTTCCAATTTTGTTTCCCCTGGCCCCCTGGTTCCAATTCCACCCCCTAACCGAGACATCGCCCGACCTCGACCTGTTAAGCGAGGTAAACTATATTCAAGTTGGGCCAGTTCCACTTGTAATTTTCCAGCCCCCGACTGAGCTCGTTGGGCAAAAATATCGAGGATAACTTCAGTTCGGTCTACAACCCTTACCCCAATTTGGGTTTCTAGGTTACGAACTTGGGCGGGGGATAAGTCCCGGTCAAAAACAATTAAATTCGCACCGATAGTTTGGGCGACGAGGGCGATTTCTTGGACTTTTCCTTCGCCGACAACGGTTTGGGGATGAGGTTGCGATCGCTTTTGCCGCAGGGTTTGTAACACTTTACCCCCGGCGGTATCGACTAAACGCACCAATTCCGCTAACCCATCTTCAAAACGTTGGGGAGAGATTTTTTCCGTTTTGACTCCGACTAAGAGGACTTTATCTTGGCTAGAATCAACTTCACGGGCGACAAATTCCCGTTCAAATTCTGCCTCTAAGCCGTTAACCAAATCGAGAAAATCCTGTTGGGAAAGGATATCCAAACTCATGGGCAAGGACAAATAATAGGGAATGGCAGAAAAACCATTATCAATGTGTTGATTATTTGCCGTGTCCATTTCTGGGACAAGGTGAGCGATATAGGTATCTTTGACATAACCTGTTTCACCTCCTCCTCGTCGTTGAAACCCGCTTCCGGTTAACGTTAGAACTGCGAGAACATCTAACCGTTGAATGGCCATTGCAGTGAGGGCTGATTCTTTGGGGGGTTCGGCGGTGGTTTGGGTCGCTATACAGCGAATCCCACTCAGCCGTCCATTGCCATAACGGGGCAGTTCTAAGGGGGGAATTTGGGTCTGGCGCGGGCTTCCGACTCCCACACGCATGACTTGTCCCCGACGGTTAATATAGGCGCACAGAGGTTGTTCAACTTCTGTACTAATAGCCGCCAGTCGCTGGGCAAATTCTGCGGTTGTAATGCGATCGCCCGGTAATCTTTGATGATACAGGCTTTGCAACCGTTTAAGCTGACTGGGTTTTAGACCTTGGAGTTGACCATAAATCGTTTCGATAGGCACATTTAACCAGTTTCCTGGCCCTCCATAAACGATAGGGGTTGATTTGAGATCATGATAACGTTAATCACCCGTTATAGCGCTATCCACTCTTAGAATAGGGAACAGATGGGAAAAGAAAATTGAGTTAGGCGTTAATAAACAAGAAATCCTCTGACGTAATCAAGTTTGTTTCTATCCCCTCTAAAATAGCCAGAACTTGTTCCTCAAATTGGATCAATGTATTGTTTCCATTTTGGGTAATTATCAAGTCTTCAAAAGAAATAAAATTATCTAAATTTTCATTTAAAATTACCAGAATTTGATCTTGACTATCTTGAAAGTCAATTATTGTATTCTCGCCTTGATTAACCCTAACAACGAAGAGATCGCTTCCTGTTCCCCCTGCTAAAGTATTGTTACCTTGATCGCCTAGTAAAGTATCATTTCCTGCGCCACCGATGAGGCTATCATTATTTTTACCTCCAAACAAACTATCATTTCCTAGGCCACCATTTAAGGTGTCTTTTCCTTCGTTTCCGAACAGAAAATCATTTCCTTCGTCGCTACAAAGTAAATCTTCTTCTTCTCCCGAACTCGCTTCTGTTTTTGAACCTAAGCTTCCATACAGTGTATCTTCCCCTTCACCGCCGCAAAGGGTATCATTTCCTTGATCACCCAATAGTAAATCATCACCTGCATCCCCGGACATCAAATCATCATTTTTCCCGCCATACAAACTATCATCTCCCGCTTCTCCTGAGAGAGAATCATTAGCTTGATTTCCGAAAATTAAATCATTTCCTTCATTCCCGAATAATAAGTCTAGCCCATCTTCGCTGGGATTAGATGGATCGTTAATTCCACCCAATAAGGTATCATCTCCATTTCCTCCTAATAAGGTATCATTTTCTTCATCTCCCCAAATTTGATCATTTCCTTCGTCTCCCAAAATTAAATCATCTTCTTTTCCCCCATAGAGTGTGTCTTCTCCTATTTTACCGATTAATAAATCTGCGTTTTTATTTCCCAATAAAATATCGTTTTGTATTTCTCCAACCAGGGTATCTTGTCCATCTAAGCCGATTAAAGTGTCATTCCCACCAAAGCTTTGTAAAAAGTTATTTCCTTCTGTACCTAATAATTTTTCATCGGGTTCCTTACCTACAATTCTATCTATAGGTTGAGTTAAATTAACATCAGGAGGAGTCGGGAAAGAGGGACAAAGACAGTCTGGATCTTCTGGTTCTGGTGTAGGTGTAGGTTCTGGCGTGGGTATGGGTGTAGGAGTGGGTTCTGGCGTAGGTTCTGGCGTAGGTTCTGGCGTGGGTATGGGTGTAGGAGTGGGTTCTGGCGTAGGTTCTGGCGTGGGTTCTGGCGTGGGTATGGGTGTAGGTGTGGGTTCTGGCGTAGGCGTTGGTGTAGGTGTGAGTTCTGGTGTAGGTGTAGGTTCTGGTGTGGGTTCTGGTGTGGGAACAGGTTCGTCGTTATCGATAATTTCAACAATTGAACTATTTTGAGGATTAATGATTGTTCCAATACTTCCATTGGCTAGTGTTAATGTCAAAGTTTCGTTGTCTTCGGTTAACGTATCATTATTAATGGGAATGGTTACAGTTTTAAAGGTTTCTCCTGATGCAAAGTTAACTAAAATCGAAGTGTTATTAAAGTCTATCCCCGTGTCAAGGTTAGTTCCTCCGGTTGCTGTTCCATCTGTTAATTGAACCTCAATACTGGATGAACTTGCGGTATTTCCGGTGCGATTAATTGTAATAGCATTACTAACAACAGTTCCATCTTCATTCAGTTGATAATTTCCTTGAGAAAATTCAACACGGGTTAAGGGATTAACTTTTTGTCCCCCTGAAAATTCTGAGGTGCTGTTACTGGGATCTGTGGCGGTGGTGGTAATAAATTTATTGTCAGTTTGAGAAGATAAAAAGCTTTGATCAAAGCTGATATTTCCCGTTGAATCAGTTATGACGTTGGCAAATCCTAAAAATTGTTGACCTTCTCCGAATGTGGTGGGATCTAAAATATCATTAGCGAAAAATTCAACCCGAAAAGTTGTGTTAGGCGTACTATTTAAGGTTCCAGAAATAGTTGTATTAGTTCCATCGGAAAGGGCTGAATTAATAACAGGAAAATTTTGCAAGTTGTTACTTCCGGTATCTGTATCTCCTAAATCATTTGCTGTGGTTCCTGCATCATTAATTAGAGGTGAACTCAAATCAATTCCTAACTGACTGTTAGAGAAAATAGCATTCGATAAAATAGAATTTCCTGTACTGCCATTTCCAACAGATACCCCATCTCTGCCATTAAAAGCGATCGCATTTCCTTCTCCTGAATTTGTTCCACCAATACGGGTATTGACACCACCTGATCCAATATCTATTCCAGAATTTGTATTTCCTAAAGAACTAATACCATCAATTTTAGTCCCAATAAAATTACCAATAATTTGATAATTTGGGGCATCCAAAGAAATTCCATTTCCCCCATTTCCAGAAATCAAATTTCGTTCTGTTGGCGTTGTACCCCCAATAATCCCATTAACCGGAAACGCATCTGTACTAATTCCATGTTTGGTATTAGAAATTGCAACGGTTCCCGTAAAATCTGTACCAATAAAGTTTCCTAAAATTCGAGTTTCAGAGGAAGCTAAACCAAGATCAATTCCATTTCCATTATTCCCAGAAATTAAATTTCCAGATCCAGCAATTGTTCCGCCGATAATATTATTAGGTGCTGCCAATAAACTGATACCATCAGAAGCATTTCCTAAATCTATAGTTCCGTTAATAGTAGTACCAATATAGTTTCCTAAAACTTGGTTATTGGTGGCATTAAATTGAATACTAACTCCCGAACTATTATTACCTGAAATAATATTTCGTTCATCAGCAATAGTTCCACCAATTCTATTATTTGTTGCAGATTGGGCAATTATAATTCCGGTTTCACTATTGCCTAAAGTTGCGATTCCATCAATATCTGTTCCAACGAGATTTCCAGTAACAATATTATTATTGGCATTGCTACTTTGAATTAAGATTCCATCTCCAAGATTTCCTGAAACTAAGTTATCTTGAATGGTATGACCAGAACTTTCAATTCTGACTCCTGCTACTGAACCATTTCCTAAAGCAATTTTACCTGTAACATCTGTTCCAATTAAGTTACCAATGACTTGATTATTGGTTCCAGTTTGGAGAAAAACACCACTAAAACCATTACCTGAAATTAAATTAGCTGCACTAAATGCGGTTCCGCCAATAATTGTATTAGACGCATTAGATGAAATTAATATCCCATTATTAATATTGCGAATCGCAACAGTTCCCGTAATATCTGTACCAATGTAATTTCCTAAAATTCGATTACCAATAGCATCAATTCCTGTAATATTAATTCCATTAAAGCCATTCCCAGAGATAATATTCCGATCGCTTGCTGTGGTTCCTCCAATAATATTATTAGGCGCATTTTCAATGACAATACCCCCACCTGAATTTGCTAAAGCTGCATTTCCTGTAATAGTTGTGCCGATAAAGTTTCCTAAAATTTGATTATTGGTAGCGATATTTCCTTCGATACGGATTCCTTGAGCCGAAGTGTTATTATTTCCCGAAATGAGATTATCTTGAATAATATTATTAGCAGAATGCAGAATAATAATTCCTGATCCATTCCCCCCTGGATCAACGGTTCCTGTAATATCGGTTCCCAGATAGTTATTTTCTATTTGATTGGCGTTACTATTATTAATTAAAATCGCTGCATTACTAAATCCAGCACGATTAATGACAAACCCTCGAATAATGCTATTTTCTCCGGCTGTAATTTCTATAACTCCATCATCTAATCCTGCTACATTAGTGCCATTAATTTCAATAATCGGAGCACCTGTAAATCCGGCTTGAGTCGTCGCATCTAAAATAACTGAATCTGTGATTGCTGGTAATCTGGATAATGGTAGAATTGTAAAGGAATTAGTCGCTGCATTAAATCCGGGATCACTATTCGGAATATTAAAATCAATTCGATCCGCGCCTGGGGTTGTATTTGCAACAGTAATTGCTTCTCGGAGTGTGGTAATGCCATTGCTTATATCATTATCATTCGTATCTCCTGTACTATTAACAATAAAAGTTGCTAAAACAGAAGGATAAGTTTGAAGTGCTTTTCGATTAAACGGTAAATTGACGTTAAGATTGCCAAGGGTAAATTCAAAATCCCAATTTCCCCCTAAGATTTTGTTTCCGGTTAAGCTTGTTGAAGCTGCTATTTTTGTACCCGTAATTTGATGTAATTGTTTAATAAAACTTTGACCTTTTTCTCCTTGAGCAAGATGACAGCCATAGAGAATTAAAGAATCGACAGCAGAAAAGCTTTGTTTTAAAAGTTGATGGTAGTTTTCTAAGTTTTCTAAATTAAGTTGACTTTTGGCAAACTTTAAACAACCTGAAGCACCATGACTAATTAGATGAACTTCTTGAATCTCCCGTCTTTGTCGTAGATAATCTGCAACTTGTTGAATACTATCTTGACTATTATTAAGTTGGACAACTTCTACTGATTTAACAATATTTTTAATGAAAAATTCACAGCTATTAATTGCTGAATCAATAAAAACACAGATCTTCATAGAGCGTTTCCTACTTGAATAACCGCTTTTAGTTTCCATTTATTTCGATAGGAATTTAACCCGTATTCTATTATAAGGGGTGAAATTTCCAATCAGTTTCTAACATTAATCGTTCTACATGACGAGGTAAGAACGAGCAAGAACTTGACGATTTAAAAGCATCAAAACCAAAGTTGTCTTAGAAGCCTGACAATGGGAACATAAATTTAAAAGAGCAATCTCAGCAGATGAAAGGTGATAAAGCACTGAACTAACCCTAAATAAAAAAATATTAATTAATTATAAAAACATTGTCAATAGGAAAAACACTGATTCCTATTGGTACTTATGTGTTAGTACCAAGATGCGCCAGTGTACAACTACCTAAAAAACGGGGAAACAGAAATTGACCCAAGCTCAATATACCTAAAGTTTGCTACTCAAATGATACAAACCAAGAGAGCATCCTATTACAACCGGAATTTGACAGCTACCGTAAAGTTTTTAAGGAATTTGAGCTAGGCCTAAAACTTTCAGCGATGCTCCTATCGTATATTTACCCGATTGAGGATTTCCTCAAGGACGGCAAGCCGGAGATTGTCACCAGCCGTGGTCGGATTTCAAAGAAGCCGACTAAAAAATATCTAAGTTTATCCAGACAAAAAAACGTCTAAAATGATTCAGGTAAATTGTTGATCGCAATTGTTAGACCCTGATACCCTATTTAACACACTTAACAGGTATGATGCCTGTTCCACAAAAGCCAACATGGGCGCAACTAAACAAAACAGCCAATTGATTCATGCCGTTAAAACCGGGAATATGATTAACACCCGTGCTTTACTCTATAAGGGTGTGAATCCCAATGTTAAGGATAAAGAGGGCATTAGCGTCCTCATGTTGGCAACAACGAAAGGATATACGGAAATTGTTCGGGTCTTACTGGATAGAGGGGCTGAGGTTAATTATGCCAGTAAACGTTATGGGATAACAGCCTTAATGTTGGCGGCGGCTCATCATCAATTAGATGTGGCTCGTTTGTTAATTCAAGGGGGAGCGAATATTAATGCCAAAAATGAAGATGGAAGTACGGCGTTAATGGTGGCGGCGTTGAAGGGCGATACAGAAATGGTTGATTTATTATTAACGGCGGGGGCGGATGTTACGATTGAAGATCAAGACCGAGATACGGCTTTAAAATTAGCCTTGTCTAAGGGGCATTTATCAATTATTGAGGCTTTGCTCAAGGCGGGAAATTCTGATCCCAATGTGGGTTTAGTGCTTTTACAAGCGACACAACAGCAAGCCATTCAAGGGGTACAAATGTTATTAGCTGCTGGGGTGGATGTGAATGTTTGTAACCGAGATGGAGAAACCCCATTAATGTTAGCGGTAGATGGGGGAAATATTGAGTTAGTCCGAATATTATTGGGGGCAAATGCTGATATTAATCGCAGCAATAATGATGGAGGAACGGCATTAATGGCGGCGGCGGCAGCAGGTCATTTAGCGATCGCAGAATTATTATTAGAGGCAGGTGCAGATGTTCATGCAAGCGATCAGGATGGAGAAACTGCCTTAAATTTAGCAGTAGTTGAAGGTCATATAGAAATCGTGGAATTATTACTTAATCACAAAGCTAGGGTTGATGTCAAAAATCGTTTGGGTGATACTCCCCTGATGGTGTCAATATTGCAAGGTTATCCTGGGATTTTTAAGTTATTAGTTAAAAAAGCAAATATTGAAAATTTGCCTAATATTTTAAATTACAAAGTATTTGGAGAAACAATATTAACGGCTGCAATTCAAGGAGGAAATATTGAATTAATTGAGATTTTATTAGAGTCTGGGGCTGATATTAATAGTTGTGCAGACCAGGGAAAAACAGCTTTAATGAAAGCAGCAATTCGGGGAGATATTAGTATTGTTAAGGTACTTTTAAATCGAGGAGCAGATGTTAATATCAAGGATGATTCGGGTTCAACTGCGTTAATGTGGGCGGCTTCACGGGGTTATGAAGAAACGGTTAAATTATTAATTCAGTTTGGAGCTAATATTAATGATAAAAATCAAGGCGGATACACCGCTTTAATGTTAGCTGAATTTCAGGGTTATAAATCTGTTGTTAAAACCTTTAGAAAGGCAAATGCTCAAGAATAATTCAGGTTTGGAGTTTAGGGAAAAGCAAAATACATTATAATTATACTCAATGAAACTGTGATATAAAAATTGTTATGAAAAAAGGGCAACTGACCACCTGGAAAGATGACCGAGGTTTTGGCTTTATTAAACCCGATGATGGGAGTAAAGAGGTTTTTTTGCATATTAGTGCGTTGAAGGGTGCAAGTCGTCGCCCAAAAGTTGGAGATATAATTTTGTATGAGCAGAAAACTGAAGCAAATGGAAAAGTAAGTGCGAGTAAAGCTTCTATTCAAGGTGTTCAATCTCGAAAGGAATTAAACTCGAATAAACGCATCAAAGGGAGTATATTCAAAAATTTTACTAAGATAGGAATTGTCGCTATAATTTTACTTTTAATTCAAAAATGTAGTCTGAGCAAATCTCCTCCTATAATTCTACCTACTATCAAACCCGGATGTAACATTAAAGGCAATATATCCTATAATACAGGCAATAAATTCTATCATCTGCCAGGTATGGAAGATTATGAATCAACTGATATTGATTTATCAAAAGGAGAACGCTGGTTTTGTACAGAGTCAGAGGCGATCAAAAATGGTTGGCGTAAAGCACCTAGATAGTTAAACCTATTGAGTATAACTCCTTATTTTTATGGTTCTGTTCCCTGTTTTCTATCTTGGGATAGAAGCTAATATTTTTTAATTTTTTTACAATTATAACTATAAAAATTAAACTTTGTTTAACAACAAGGAAGGTCAAAATGGGTATGAAAGAAAGAATGGACGCAACGGCTAAAAATATAGAAGGGAAAGCACAGGAAGCCATCGGTGAAATTACGGGTGATCCTCAAGATAAAGCCGAAGGAAAAGCAAAACAAGCTGAAGCTCAATTTCAACATTCGGTTGAAAATATTAAAGAAAAAGTGAATCAAGCTTCACGAGATCTTTAAAATTCATTGTAGGGGTGGGTTTTCTCACCCTTTTTAGGATAAAATTAATGATATCCATCGCAATTGAGGAATAAAGGAATGTTGCGAAAACCCAACAAATTATGGAACCCGGAATATTGGGCGAGTTGGAAACCTTTTGGTTTAGGAGAACAATATCCGAATAATTATTGGGAAGTATTTCGCGCAGCTTGGGTGAATAAAGATCAATTTTCATATACTTGGGATATCTTAAATAACGGGGTTTGTGATGGCTGTTCCCTGGGAACCACCGGGATGAAAGATTGGACGTTAGACGGGTTACATTTGTGTAATGTTCGTCTGCGGTTATTGCGGTTAAATACGATGGCTGCATTTGATCCTAAACTATTAGAAAATGTAGCGGAATTAAAACAAAAAAGTAGTGCAGAATTACGAGAATTAGGGCGAGTTCCCTATCCTATGCGACGAGATAAAGGGGATAAAGGGTTTAGAAGAATTAGTTGGGATGAAGCGTTAGATTTAATCGCCACAAAAATTAAAGCCACTTCTCCGCAGAAATTAGGGTTTTATATTACCAGTCGGGGGACGGTGAATGAAACCTATTATGCGACTCAAAAAGCAGTCCGGGCGATAGGAAGTAATAATATTGATAATGCGGCGAGAATTTGCCATTCTCCGAGCACGGGAGCCTTAAAATCAACATTAGGAGTCGGGGCGACCACTTGTTCCTATAAAGATTGGATAGGAACGGATTTATTAGTCTTTTTTGGCTCTAATGTTGCCAATAATCAACCCGTTACGGTTAAATATTTACACTGGGCAAAAAAAGCCGGAACTCGCATTGTTGTGATTAATACCTATCGAGAACCGGGAATGGAACGATATTGGGTTCCATCAATTCCTGAAAGTGCGTTATTTGGGACTAAATTTGCTGAAGATTTCTTTCTAGTTAATTTGAATGGGGATTTAGCCTTTATTAATGGGGTGATTAAACATTTAATTGAACAGAATTGGGTTGATAATAATTTCATTAAAAATTATACCACAGATTTTGATACTTTAAAAGCGAATTTAGACCAACAATCTTGGGAATTTTTAGAGCAAGTTTCGGGTACAAACCGTGAGGAAATGTACCGGTTTGCTCAAATGGTTCATGAAGCAGAAAAAGCGGTATTTGTCTGGAGTATGGGTATTACTCAACATGAATGCGGGGAAGATAATGTGAAAGCCATTATTAATTTAGCCTTAACGAAAGGATTTGTGGGACGAGAAGGCTGTGGTTTAATGCCCATTCGCGGACATTCTGGGGTACAAGGGGGGGCGGAAATGGGATGTTATGCAACGGTATTTCCAGGGGGGCGAAAAATTAACCCTGAAAATGCAGCAGAACTTTCAAATTTATGGGGGTTTACTGTTCCTGAAACACCGGGTTTAATGACCGCAGAAATGATTCAAGCTGCTTCAGAAAATAACCTAGATGTTCTATTTTCTGTTGGGGGGAATTTTTTAGAAGTCATGCCAGACCCTGACTTTGTGGAAACCGCTTTAAAAACGGTTCCCTTGCGGGTTCATGCGGATATTATTTGTTCTCATCAAATGTTAATAGAACCGGGAGAAACGGTATTAATATTACCTGCTACAACTCGTTATGAAGTACCCGGAGGAGTGACGGAAACCACAACAGAACGACGGGTGATTTTTAGTCCTGAAATTCCGGGGCCAAGGATAGGAGAAGCGCGTCCAGAATGGCAAGTTTTTATGGAGTTAGCGCGGCGAGTTCGTCCTGAATTAACCGAACAATTAACCTTTGAAACCACCGCCGAAATGCGTCAAGAAATTGCCAAAGTTGTACCGCAATATGCAAGTATTCAACATTTAAAAGAAGCGGGAGATCAATTTCAATATGGGGGAACACATTTATGTTTTGGTTGGCAGTTTCCAACAGCCAATGGAAAAGCTCATTTTTGTTCCTTATCTCCAACCCTTGAAACCTTACCAGAGGGGCATTTCTTCGTAGCAACAAGACGGGGAAAACAGTTTAATAGTATGGTACAGGAAAGCAAAGATGCTATTACTGGGGCGATGCGAGAAGCAATATTAATCAACCCTATTGATGCAGAACAGTTGGGTTTAAATAATGGAGATAAAGTCAGGTTAATCAATGATTATGGAGATTATCAAGGACGGATTTATATTGCCCCTATGACTCCTAAAAATTTACAAGTTCATTGGCCAGAAGGAAACATTTTATTGGATAAAGATAAACGGTCTACTGAAGGGGTTCCTGATTATAATGCTGTTGTTAAACTGGAAAAAATATGATGTTGAAATTTGTGCCGATGTTGTAATATTTTATTGTAGGGGTTTGGTTTTCAAACCCTCTAGGCACCTGGGTTGGATTACCCAAACCCTACAGGACTGTTTTACAAATTCTACAGAGATAGGTAATTTAGAAACTAGGTTTCTAGGGTTAAACCTGGGTCTAAAGTTACAATATAAGGAAAAAGAACCGGGTTTTTAAGTTAGGAATTATGAATACAGGTAATAGTAAAATAAAAGCAAAAATTTGGGTAGTTTTTGAGGGAAAAGAACGTTCTCGTTTTGATGAATTAGCAACGGAAGAACCCTTAGAAATTCGCTTATCTCCGACTAACAAAACCCTGGCAGTGACGATGCGAACCCCTGGGGCTGATTTTGAATTAGTGGCTGGATTTTTGTATAGTGAAGGAATGATTAAAAATAAATCTGATATTGTCAAAATGAGTTATTGCGTTGACCCTAATATTGATGGAGAACAACAACAAAATATTGTTAATGTCGCCCTAAAACCCGAATTAAACCTTGATTTTAAATCCTTAGAACGTCATTTTTTTACAAATAGTTCCTGCGGAGTTTGTGGGAAAGCAAGTATTGAATCTTTAGAGCAAAAAGGTTGTCCGATTTTAACAGAAGATTGGCACGTTACGGCTAATATTATCTATAATTTACCCGAACAATTAAACCAGGCGCAGAGTGTGTTTCATAAAACCGGGGGGTTACACGCTGCGGCGTTATTTAATCCAGAGGGGAATTTATTAAAATTACGCGAAGATGTCGGACGTCATAATGCTTTAGATAAGTTAATTGGGTCAGCTTTTTTAGCGGATGAATTACCTCTAAATCAAGGAATGATAATGGTGAGTGGACGCACCAGCTTTGAAATTATTCAAAAGTGTTTGATGGCAAAAATTCCCATCATTTGTGCGGTTTCTGCACCCAGTAGTTTAGCGGTGAGTTTAGCCCAGGCGTTTAATCTTACTCTGATTGGATTTTTACGCGGTCAACGATTTAATGTTTATTCGGGTTTGTCTCGCCTCCGCTTTTAATAACCGGAAGAATAAAGGGTTGAGGTTTGCCAATTCCAAACCCTTGAACATAGTCAATGCCTATTTTTTTGAGTTCTGTTAAAATAGCATCGTTTTCTACAAATTCTGCAATCGTTTTAATCTTCATCACATGACCAATACGATGAATAGCTTCAACAATTTCACGGGCAACGGGGTCAGTTAAAATATCTTTCACAAAACCCCCATCAATTTTTAAATAATCAATGGGCAGGGTTTTTAGATAAGAAAAAGAAGACATTCCACTGCCAAAGTCATCCAGGGCAAAAGAACACCCTAATCTTTTAAAAGATTGTATCAGTTGTACTGCTTTTTTGAGGTTAGCAATAGCGAGGGTTTCTGTAATTTCAAAGCAAACAACTTGGGGAGGAACTTTATACTGTGCAAATTGGTCATAGAGAAACTCAATAAATTCATCATTATTCAAACTCGCCCCGGATAAGTTAATCGCATAAAATTCTTGAATCTCTGCTAGATTTTCGGAGAGATGGATAGAGAGATAATGCTGTTCTAAATGTTGAAAAACAGTGCGAATAACCCAACGGTCAATGCTTTTCATTAAATCATATCGTTCTGCTGCTGGAATAAATGCCATCGGTGAAATTAATTGACCGGATGTGTCTCGTAACCGCAGTAAAACTTCACCATGTTTATGGGGTTTTGTCGCGGGATTAATGTCCATAATAGGTTGATAATATAAACAGAAGCGATTTTCTTCTAGGGCTTGAGGAATTCGCGCCGCCCAGCGAATTTCACGACGTTGTTGAATCAACTCTTGGTCATCGGCGTGATAAAGGTGAACCCGGTTACGACCTTGATTTTTTGCTGCATAACAAGCCGCATCTGCTGCACTCAAAACCGTTGCTAAATCATGAGTTTTATCCGTGATTTGTACTAATCCAATACTGACTCCAATGGAAAAAACTTTTTCGTCCCAAGCAAAGCGAAAATCTCGAACTACATTACACAAATCTACTGCTTTTTTTTGGGCTTCATCTAAGGAATAGTAATTTAACAATAAACCAAATTCATCTCCTCCTAAACGGGCTAAGGTATCTCGTTCTGTGACTTGATTTTGTAACAAACAACTTAATTGTCGTAGAAGTTCATCCCCGGCTAGATGTCCACAGGTATCATTGACAATTTTAAATTGGTCTAAATCTAAATAACAAATGGCATGATGATGGGGAGATTCGCGGACTAATTTTAACGTTTTTGTCACCTGTTTTTCAAATTCACTGCGATTTATTAATCCGGTTAAGGAATCATGACAAGCTTGCCAAGATAATCGATTTGCAAGTTCTCGTTCTTGGGTGACATCTCGAAACACTAAAACAGCCCCAATAATCGTACCATCTCGGCTGCGGATAGGAGCCGCAGAATTATCAATTGACCGTTCTTTACCATCCTTTCCCCTTAAAATAACATTATCGGAAAAATCAAAAATACACCCTTCTTTTAAAACTTTTTCAACGGGATTTTCGCTGAAGAGATGGGTTTTTCCATCCAAAATTTTGAACACATCATTTAAAGGTAAACCTTTCGCTTCTAAAACTGACCAACCTGTTAATTCTTCAGCAACAGGATTGAGGGATTCAATCTGTCCTTGACTATTGGTGGTAATCACGGCATCACCAATGGATTGTAACGTGACTTGAGCTAATTCTTTGCTTTGTCTTAACTGATGTTCACTGGATTCTAAGGCGGCTAACATCAAAGAATTTCTTAATTCTTGGGCTGTTTCAATTTCAACAGGTTTCCAAGGTAAGGATTTTAATTTAACGGTTTCTTTCCAGAGTTCAAAGGATTGGCGTGGGGTTAATCGACGCAATCCTTGTTGTTCAATTTCAATAGAGTCTTGGGGATTTCCAGCCCAGTTCACCGTTTGAATCACTTCTGGCCTAAACCAAATTAAATGATATTCACTTTGATTGGGAGATAAAGAAATAGCCATAATTCCACTGATTAAATCTTTATAAGATTCGGCTTGGGGATACAATTTTGGCAAACAATCCGTATAAAATATTTCTTGATGGCAATATTGAGATAACCATTCAATTAGTTTTTGAACTTCTGCTAAGGGAGGGGTTTTACCGACTAACATGACATCTTCCCCAAACCGAATCATAGCCCCTTGAGCTTTAACTAGATTCAATAAATTAATTTGGTCTTGTGCTAAACTTTGGATAAAAGAGGTTTCTAAAGCAGGAGCATTCAGTAAATTTTTACGCACTAATTTGAGTTTTTCACGGTAATAGAGGTAATCTTCACTAATTTCTTTATAGGGTAATTCTACCGCCATAACTTGCCCGAGAAATTCACAAGCTTTACGGATGGTATAAGAGACATAACGAGGAGAATAATGATGACAAGCAATTAAACCCCAAAGGCTTTCTTTTTTAATTAAAGAAATACAAAGGGTTGCTTGAACTCCCATATTTCTAAGATATTCTAAATGACAGGGAGAAACAGAACGCAGCACCGAAAAACTTAAATCTAAGGGTTTTTGGGTTAGGGGATGAATCGGAGGCACAATATCAACGGGTTGATGATTAATATCAACTAATAATCGCAGCCAATTTCGCTGATAAAGGTCTCTCGCAAATTCAGGAATATCTAGGTGAGGATAATGAAGTCCTAAAAAACTTTCTAAATCTTGTCGTTTATCTTCAGCAATCACAACTCCATTTTTTTCTTGATCAAATTGATAGACCATCACGCGATCAAATTCGCTAATTTTGCGTATTTCCTGAGCCAAAAATAAACTTAAATCCTTAAAATTTGTGGCACTTTGAATCTTACAAACAGAGGATCTGACCAGATGATAAAAATTGATAAAGGTGACATTTTCATCTTGATTTAGCTCTAATTCTAAAATCACAATATCCTGATATCGATGGAGAATTCCATCACAGATAATTCTTTTATTTTTAATATGGAAAATAAGATGAATCGGGTTATAATATTGGAAATTGTTGCTAATTAAACAGTCTTGGATTTGAAAAAATTGGAGTTTGTTTAAAAAATGGCTTAAGGGTCGATTTAGAAAAGCAGACACAGAAACCCCAAACAGCCTTAAAGCATTTCTGCTGACTTGTAAAATTTTTAAATCAGGCTCTTGTAACGTTAACAAAAGACCATGAGGTTGTATTCTACCCGGAGTATTAATAAATTCTTCTTCTAGTGCCACAAAATCCTGATTGAGGATACTTGCTTCTTCCTGTTGCATAATATAAGATTAGGTTAATCGCTCTGGCGGTTTACTGGGTTTATGGTATAGTCTGATACAAAAGCATACCCGATTGAATATTAAAAGTCAAAACCTGGACATAAATCATCACAATAAATTCAAGAATGCTGTTTTCTAACTATTAAGATACTATCTCCTTAGTGTTCAACGAACCTCCCCATTGTTTGGGTCGCTCAAACAGAGTTTGAACGGTTGACTGAATCTCAACCTCTTATCCCTGATGATAGATGCGGATTTTGGCCGACTATTATTAATTTTAAAACTAACTTTAGTATGACACAAATCAAGTTTTTTTTAAAGAGTAAATTTAAACCCTGAACAGCCTTAAAATCCACTGCTAATTCATCTAGCTCTTAACCCTAGGTGAGGCTTTCCTGAGACTATGTTGTAAAAATTTGTATCCGTCTTTGTCGTTCAGTGTTAGGATGGAATTTATCATTGGCTTGCAGCCTTGGGAGTTGGGTAACGATAATGGACTATAAACAAGAATTAATTACCACGATTCACGACTTTGGTTGTGATCTTGATTTATTGGAAGCCCGACTCACTCAACTGTGTGAAACTTTCCCCACGGCTGTATTGATTCCGGCTTTATATGAGGAATTAGAACGCCCTGCTTTAACTCGAATTCGAGATTGTCTGACAACCTGTCAGTTTGTGAATACTGTTGTGGTTTGTTTATATGCTAAAAGCCTTGAACAATACACAAAAGCGGTTCACTTTTTTAGTGTTTTACCCCAACCGACTTTGGTGATTTGGGAAAATAGCCCTAGAGTTAATCAATTATTAGAAAAATTGCGGGAAAAAGGCTTAGACTTGATGAGTTTCAAAGGCAAAGGTCGGGCGGTATGGATTGGTTTAGGGGTAGTCTCTTTACAAGCAGAAGCCATCGCCCTTCATGATGCTGATATTATTACTTATGATAAATCCTATCCCCTGAAACTATTATTTCCCCTCCTAGAAAAAGAACTGGGAATTTCTTTTAATAAAGCCTATTATGCTCGTTTAGGAGGAGATCCTAGAGGCTTTCATGGTCGCGTCATGCGTCTATTTGTCACGCCCTTATTAGTCGCCTTAATGGATTTATATGGTTATAACAATTACTTACGTTATTTAAGTGCCTATCGTTATCCTCTATCCGGTGAATTTGCCCTCACCAATGATATTGCTCTCAATACTCGAATTCCGAGTAATTGGGGTTTAGAAATCGGGTTGTTAGCAGAAGTCTATCGCAATCTTGCTCCTCAAAGAATTGCTCAAATTGACCTCGGAAATTTTGATCATAAACATCAAGTGATTGGCACCTCTTCCCAAGAAGGATTACGCAAAATGTGTTCCGATGTTCTGCGGTCAATTTTGCGAACCTTAATCGAAACAGAACGAGTCGTTGTTACCCGTGAACAAATTCACACCCTGCGAATTAAATTTACGCGAGAAGCTCAAGATTTTACCCGTCAATATTTTGTTGATGCTCGATTTAATAATTTACATTACGATCGTCATCAAGAAGAAGCAACAGTTGATATCTTTCAACAAGTCATCGCTGAAGCTGGGGAAGAATTTTTTCAAAATCCAGCCGCTGCTCAAATTCCCGACTGGACAAGGGCTTTAGCTGCTATGCCCGCCCTGCGCGAACAATTGCGGGAAGCCACCCGTCGAGATATGGCCGAAGCCAAAGCCATTTTAGCCGCCAATCCTGACTTCATCCCCCTAGAGGATTCCAACCCCCAGGCCAAGAGTCCTAACCCCTTAAATTCGATCTAAATCGAGTCACAGAACTCCTATTAAGCGCGACTTGACGGGAGAATACCCAGGAGTTAGGACACCCCAACCGCTAAAGAGCCGATTGCTATATGCTTTTATGTATGTAGATTCTCTCCCAAAGCTTAAAATTAAGGTCAATAATGTTTACTGCATCTGATAACACCACTGTTCTAGTTCTTTTTGTTGCCCTTGGCATCCTAGGTTGGGGGTATTATCGCGCTAGACCTTACGGAAAACTAGGTTTATTATCCTGGTTACAATCCGTCGCGTTAATGTCCCCTTGGTTACTATTTTTCACCTTGGCAGCCCTGGGAATCTACCTGAATGTGGTGAGTATCTTATTCTTATTTGTAGCGTCCACAGGCTTATATATAATGATTGGCCGAAAACTCCGAGAAATCGCCAATCAAGATGCAGTGTCTCCCCCTGAACCCAAACTTGATGCTGTGGACAGTTCAACTTCATCCGAAACAGCCCATCACACGCCCCCGGCTTCTGAGCCAATTTCTCCTTTGCAACCTGTTCCTTTATCTCCCGAAGATCTCAAAATTATTCAAGGAATTTTTGGCGTTGACACGTTTTTTGCCACAGAAACCATTCCCTATCAAGATGGGGCAATTTTTAAAGGAAATCTTCGCAGTGATCCTGAAACGGCTTATCAACAATTATCCACGAAATTACAACAACGGATTGGCGATCGCTTACGGTTATTTTTAGTGGATAATCCTGATGGAAAACCCGTTGTGATTGTTCTTCCCCGCACCAATGAACCTGCAACCACTTCAACCACTCAAAAAATTTTAGCGATTATTTTAGGGGGAATTACAGTTGGTACTATTTTTGAAGCGACTGGTTTATTATTAGGATTCGATTTTTTTGAAAATATTAATCGCTATCCTGAACTTTTACCAATTGCCATCGGGATTATGACCATTTTAATGCTGCATGAAATTGCCCATCAAATCCTAGCCAAACGTTATAATATTAAATTTAGCTGGCCGTTTTTTATTCCGACGATTCAAATCGGAACCTTTGGGGCCTTCAATCGTTTTGAATCGGTTTTACCCAATAGAACGGTTTTATTTGATGTCGCCTTTGCAGGGCCAGCCGCCGGCGGAGGATTATCTTTATTAATGTTAATTAGTGGGTTATTTCTATCTCATCCAGGGAGTTTATTTAAAGTTCCAACGGAATTTTTTCAAGGATCAGTTTTGGTCGGAACTTTATCACGGGCAATTTTAGGCTCACAATTGCATCAAACCACCGTAGATATTCATCCTTTGGCGTTAATTGGGTGGTTTGGATTAGTGATTACCGCCTTAAATTTAATGCCTGCGGGACAATTGGATGGGGGACGAATTATGCAGGCGATTTATGGTCGAAAAATTGCCGGACGTTCAACCTTAGCGACCTTTATTGTATTAGCGATCGCATCTTTAGCCAATCCTTTAGCGCTGTATTGGGCTTTAGTAATTTTAATTTTACAACGGAATTTAGAACGCCCCAGTTTAAATGAATTAACCGAACCCGATGATACTCGCGCCGCCTTGGGATTATTGGTTTTATTTTTAATGATTGCAACCCTATTTCCCCTGACACCAGGGTTAGCTAGAGGGTTAGGAATTGGCAGTTAATCTTAGGGGGGAAATCTAACCATGACAGGTGAAGATCTACGTCAACTTTTATTAGATAAATGGGGCGTGTCCTACGATCTACAATTACGACGGACACGGGGTAAAATCTTCCTACAAATTATGTGGAAATATTTAGAACAAATGTCTTTTCCCCTGAGTGAAGCTGAATATATTGCCCATTTGAATGCGATCGCCGATTATTTGAATAGTTGGGGAACTACTGAACAGGTGAAACATTATATTCTCAATACCCGTGAAAAACCTCGTTTAGGAAAAGCCGTTAGTATTCCCCTAGATTTAGGCGGGAGATCGTCAGAATGGATGGTGGAGGAGTTCTAAACCGCGGTTGATTGTTAGCTTAATACTTTATGAGGTTATTCTCGAAATTATGTTAAGGTCGTCCAAGGGAAAACTTTTGCTTAAGTCTGAAGCCTTACTCGAAGAATTTATCTGGTTACACCTCCAACCATTACTTAATTTAGAACCGGTTAAAAGACAATATTTTATTAATAAACAAAATCGTTCTGATATATTAGGAGTTAACCCAGACGGTAGACTCGCAATCTTAGAGCTTAAAAAAGGAGAAGGAAAAGCCAGTATAGATCAATTATTAAGATATCAAGATTTTTTCGGAAAAGAATCTCATCAAGATCCTAATTTTAAACGAGTAGATTTTAGTAAAAAATTTCTTTTAATTGCGATCGCTTCACATTTTAATAATTCAACTATTGATTATGCTCAAAAGATGATTCCTGATTGCTTATTATTAACCCATGAAGTCAAACAATACGACAATGGAGAATATTTTTTAGTTTTAAAAAAACTTGATAATAGAATTTTATCAAAAATTCCAATTGAAATTATAGAAGATTCATTATTTGAGTCTTTACCTTCCTTTATTCAGGGATATTTGTTAGATAAACCAGAAATTAGAGAAAGGATTTTATTAATCATTCAAAAAATTCTATCCTATAGTCCTGATCTGAGTTTAGAGACTCAATATAATTATTCTTCAAAAGAAATGTTTTTTGCTAAATTCAATAAAAAGGGTGAGTTATTAACTGATAAAACTTGCGTATCTTTTATGTATGATCCCGCAGAAGAAACAAATCCAAAAGATAAATTATCATTATATGTTTATTTACCTACTATCTTTTCGATGGTAACTAAGAATGTTAAAAGAGTAGATAGAATTAGAATATGTACTGATGATTATACCAATGTTGAAAAATTTGAAGATTTTTATACTCGTTGTTATAGAGATGATCCTTGTTACTTAAATTATCCTTTAAGAACAACAGAAATTAATGAGGTTTATAAGAGTTTCCAAGATTACTATATCAATTATCGAAAATATATGAAATCTCGTCAAAAGTTAAGACCAGTTGATGCTTCTGATTTTACCTCAGTAGACAGTATAATCCAGATGGCTTTAGAGGATTGGTCTGTTAGATAATATTTGTGTTATACTAAAAAATACTATATCCTTCTCATATTCCCTATCATGATTTAATCTTTCAGAATAATCTTTATGCCCACCTTAACTGTAACAACAGAACAAATTATTGATCTGATCCAACAATTGCCATTAGAACAAAAACGGATGGTGTTGCTAGAACTTGCCAAAGAAACCGAAACCCAAAACCCAACAGGAAAATTAAGAGGGATTTTAAAATCTAATTACCCTGAACGTCATTTAGTTGATGAGTTCATTCAAGAACGACGAGAGGAAGCAAGTTGTGAGTAATTTTATTTTAGATAATTTAGCTTCAATCTACTGTAAGTTTAATCATATTGATTATATCAATTATTAAAAATAAAAGCTACAATCATTATTGATAGTAAATTTATATACTGGAGGTAAAACCATTGTCAACATCAACCTTAACTTTAACTTATGAGCAAGTCCTAGATTTAGTCAAGCAACTTCCTTCTTATTGTCAAGCGGAATTAGTCGGATTTTTAATCGAGTCTCGTTGGGGTTCCCTCGACCAGTTTACAAAAGATGGAGAAGAAAATGGGCGACTTTTAGCTTGGAAAAGGGGGAAAGATTGGGATAAGATGAATGAGGAGGAACGATTAGATTTTATTAATGATATTTTGCATGAGGATAGAAAGTGTCAATAAGAGTTGTTTTTGATACTAATATTCTGATTGCAACTGTTCTCTCACAACGAGGTAGTCCCTATCAGTGTTTGCGACTTGCTCATTTAGGTCAAATTCAATCTGTAACTTGTCAAGAAATTCTGGATGAGTTTCGAGAAAAACTACAGTTTAAATTTCGCTATTCGTTAGAAAAAGTTGAGTCAGAAGTCGAAATGATAGCTAACTGTTCAGAGTTGGCTATCATTTCTAATACTCTTAATGTAATTATTACTGATCCTGATGATAATATGGTATTAGAATGCGCGGTTATAGGTCACGCCAATTATATCGTAACTGGAGACAAAAAACATTTACTTCCTTTAAATAATTATCAAGGAATTGAAATTGTAAATGCAACAGATTTTTTGAGTTTAATCGCTCAGAAATGATAAAAATCAAGAAGTCTGGAAAATATTCTGCACCATTTGTTGATTAGAACGCATTACGGCATTATCTAACCCTGCTACTTCTCCTGAGTCTAAAGACCATCCTAACGCCCCTAAATTATCCTTAGCTTGCTCTAAATTTTTAGCCCCCGGAATTGGAATTGTGCCTTTACAAATACACCAATTTAAAGCAACTTGGGTAACAGTTTTAGACCGAAATTCAGCAATTTCTTTCAAACAACCTAAAATCGGTTGAATTCCCGGTAATAATTTTTTAAATAATCCCCCTCGAATCCCTTTCGGTAAGGGGCTATTTTCCGAGAATTTTCCTGTTAATAATCCTAACCCTAACGGACTATAAGCAATTAATTGAATCCCCAATTCATCACAAACTTCTTTTAATCCTAATTCCCTGACCGGATAAGTTGATAATAACGAATATTGTACCTGTAAAGTTGAAATCGGAATTCCTCGGTCTGCTAATTTTTGATACACTTTTTTTAACCGTTTCGGCCCATAATTGGATAATCCCACTCCCTTAACGAATCCCTGTTCATATAAATCGCCTAACCCTTCTAATAAATTCCATTCTTGCCAAGGAGCATAATTAGCTGTAGACCAGTGCATCTGCACTAAATCGACATTTTTTCCTAACCGTTTGGCCGAATTTTCACAGGCTTGAATCATCGATTTGCGTGTTAATCGCCAAGGATAGGGCGCTAACTTTGTAGCGATACAAATTCGGTCTTGATTAACACCTTGATACTGTTGAGAAAACTGTCCTAAAAGCGATTCACTCCGTCCATTTAATTTACCCGTCCCATAGGAATCTCCCGTATCAAATAACGTTACCCCCTGACTCACACACAAGTTAAAGACTTGCTGTAACTGTTCATCCATACTAGGATCATAACCCCATAATAGGCGATTTCCCCAGGCCCAAGTTCCACATCCCATCACAGGAAAATTTAAGGTTTGACGGCTTTCCATTGGTTTTGAGTTTTCAGAATAATGTCTATATTAGTAGTTAAGTTATTTCGGTTCAATCATTAAAAAATTTATGACCCCCCTACAACAAAACCTAAACCCCACATTCATCGAACGTCCCCNTAATCTCTTATACGCCCCCGCCTGTCCCCCCCATACCCCCCCCACCCCCAACTCCCGAACCCCCTTCTACACCGCCACCAGCACCGCCTGTACCCACCTCCCCACCCACTCCGTCCCGTCCACCAATTGTGGTACCAACCCCAACACCCATTCCCACACCCATTCCCACCCCTATTCCCACGCCTATTCCCACACCCATTGCTACACCCATTCCCACACCAACACCCATTCCTGAAACCTTGACCGAACAAGCAACACAAACCCTCCTGCAACCTGTCCCTAGGGTGTGGATACAACCTGATTCGGTCGTTGAAAATCTGCCTACCATTCAGGGGGCAGAAGTATTAGTGATTGAACCCTCTATTGATACCAGAATTAACGATGAATTTTCGGAATTAGGCGGGGGATTGGTTGTTCAGGTGAATGCAGATAATCAACTCACCCTGGAAAATCCATCTGTAAATAATCCTAATCTGGTAGAAACTTCAATTAAAAATCTTCGTTTAGGGATTAATCAGAGTTTTGACTCTAACAATGTAGAAACTGCGATCTCGCAAATTGAAGAATTAGTGAATTTGGAATATCTCAATTATTTGGGCAAACCCGCATCAATTACACAATTAACGGTAAAGGAGATGCAATATCAATTAAGGTCAATGCAAGCTCAAACGGGTAAAGAATCCGCTCTCATTTATGTCTATTCTCGACCTGAAGGATTAGAACTGGTAGTCGTGACAAAAAATACAATTGTTCACAAAACGGTTCCAGAAGCCATTCCAGAAAAATTGTTTGCTACCACCAGGAATTTTGTCAAAGAAATTACCTCTCCTCGCCAACGAGATACCACCAGTTATTTGCCACCAGCCCAACAACTTTATCAATGGATGATTGCTCCCCTTGAGGCAACCTTGAAGGCAAATAAAGTGGATATTATCATGTTAACTTTGGATTCGGGATTAAGATCCCTTCCCTTAGCCGCCCTTCATGATGGCAGTCAATTTTTAATTGAAAAATATGGCTTGAGTCTGATTCCCAGTTTTAGCTCTTTAGATACTCGCTATCGTTCCATTTCTCAAGCGGACGTTTTAGCAATGGGGGCTTCTATTTTTCAAGATCAAGACTTTTTACCCAGTGTACCTGTTGAAGTCGAAACCATTGCCGAACAACGGGCTCAAGGCGAATATTTTCTGAATGAAAAATTTACTTTGGAAAATCTTAAACAACAATATAAAATGCAACCTTCCCCCATTGTTCATTTAGCCACCCATGCAGATTTTAGAGCCGGTAGTCCCGCCAATTCTTTTATTCAATTATGGGATACAAAATTAACTTTAGATCAAATGGAGCAAATGGGGTGGAGTCGCCCAACGGCAGATTTATTAACCCTTTCTGCTTGTCGGACAGCCATTGGAGATGATCAAGCGGAATTAGGGTTTGCGGGGTTAGCGATCGCCTCTGGAGCAAAATCTGCTTTAGCCAGTTTATGGTATATTAGTGATGCCGGAACCTTGGCATTAATGACGGGATTTTATCACCATTTAACCGAAACTACAACCAAAGCAGAAGCTTTACAAAAAGCACAAATTAGTTTACTTCGAGGAACGGCTGTTTTTGAGCCTGAGCACTTATTCTTATCTGAAGAAAAAATAAAAGTTTCCCTTCCCCCAGAACTGAGAAATTTAGATGATTTTTCCTTAGTTCATCCTTACTATTGGGCGAGTTTTACCTTAATTGGGAGTCCTTTGTAAAAATGACTCCATCCTTTCAAGGTCAGGAGGGAAATGATCAACTCAATGGTGGGGGTGGAAATGATACTCTGACAGGAGGTACGGGTGCTGATCAATTTGTTTATGATACTAATGTTGCCTTTTCAACTTCTGGGGTGGGTATTGATACAATTACGGATTTTAATATCTCCCAAACTGATCAAATTGTTTTAGATAAAAACACCTTTAACACAATTATTTCTAATGCAGGAACCGGATTTTCTGTTAGTAGTGAATTTGCCACAGTTACTAACGATACTGTAGCAGCGACCAGTGCTGCTGATCTTGTTTATAACACGACAACCGGAGGATTATTTTACAATCAAAATGGTACAGCGTCAGGTTGGGGTACTGGGGGTCAATTCCTAACCTTAACGAATAAACCTGCTTTAACGGCAAATCAATTTTTCATTCAGGACTAAATTCCTTTAGGGTGCTTTTGTTACTATTGGAACGTAATTGTACCTTATCAATTTTCTAATATTACTGATAAATTGCGATCGCAAACGGGGAGTCAGGACAAATGGCTGAGAATAATAGTTATATTTGGGCGAAGAATTTAGGGGGAATTAACTCGGATATTAGCCGTGATATCAGCGTAGACAGTGCCGGAAACGTCTACACCACTGGATTTTTTGATGGGACGGCAGACTTTGACCCCGGAATAGGCACATTCAACCTCAGCACTAATGGGTTAGATGACATCTTTATTTCCAAGCTCAATAGCCAGGGAAACCTACTTTGGGCAAAGAATTTAGGGGGGACTAATAACGACAATGCCTATGGCATCAGCGTAGATAGTGCAGGGAATGTCTATACCACAGGCGGTTTTCAAGGGACGGCAGATTTCGACCCTGGTGCAGGTACAGCCAACCTCACCAGCAATGGACTTGAGGTCTTCGTATCTAAGTTAGATAGTAATGGTAACTTCCTTTGGGCGAAGAATTTTCCCCAAATCACCCCTGGACTGACTAGCATTGCCTATGACATTAGTGTAGATAGTGCTGGAAATATCTATACCACTGGATATTTTGATGGGACAGTAGACTTTGACCCCGGTGCGGGCACATTTAACCTCACGTCTAATAATACTGATATCTTCATATCCAAGTTAGATAGTAATGGCAATTTTCTATGGGCGAAAAATTTGGGGGGAAGTGGAATTGACTGGGCTTTCGGTATCAGTGTAGACAGTACCGGGAACGTTTACACCACTGGATATTTTAATGGGACAGCAGACTTTGACCCAGGTGCAGGTGTAGCCAACCTTAACAATAATGGTCTTGAAGATATTTTCGTATCCAAGTTAGATAGCAATGGTAACTATATCTGGGCGAAAAATTTCGGGGGAAGTGCTTCTGATACTGGTAGTGACATCAACGTAGATAGTGCCGGGAACGTCTACACCACCGGAGGTTTTAATGGGACAGTAGACTTTGACCCAGATGTAGCCCTCGTTAACAACCTGACCAGTAATGGTGCTGACGATATCTTCGTCTCCAAGTTAGATAGTAATGGCAACTATGTTTGGGCAAAAAATTTAGGAGGACTCAACAGTGATACTGGCTTTGGTATCAGCCTCGATAGTACAGGAAATGTTTATACGACTGGAAGTATTCAGGGAACAGCAGATTTTGACCCTGGTGCTGGCACAGCTAATTTACCGACCAATGGTCTTGACGATACCTTTATATCCAAGTTAGATAACAATGGCAACTATATTTGGGCTCAAAGTTTTGGTGGTGTAGGTCAAGATGTCGCGACAGGGATAACTCTTGATGAATCCTATAATATTTATACCACAGGCTATTTTAGTGGAACAGTAGATTTTGATCCCAATGCAGGCACAGCCAACCTGACCAGTGCGGGGGCTGACGATGGTTTTATTTCTAAGTTGGGTATTATTCCTTTTGAACCTATAAATGCTGGACTAACAGGGGTTACGGGTAGTGATGGAGTTTGGGGAGATTATGACAATGATGGTGATTTAGATGTGTTAATTTCAGGGGTTAATTCTCCAACTAATCTCTATCAGAATAATGCAGGTACTTTTAGCATAGCAACAACCCTTCCTGAAGCCTCCAGTGGTGCGCTTGCTTGGGGAGATTATGACAATGATGGCGACCTTGATATTGCGTTCACAGGATATAATGAATTCTCAGTTGGGACTGCCCAAATCTATCGAAATGATGGAGGAATTTTTAACAATATTGGGGCTGGATTCCTTAATTTTTACGCGAGTGATTTAGCTTGGGGAGATTACGATAATGATGGGGATCTCGATCTTTTAATTAATGGAAGTGATTATAGTAACAATATTCCCACCACTAAAATTTATCGCAATGAAGGTGCTGATACCTTTGTTGATAGTGGAACAACCATTATTGGCTTAGAATATGGTTCCGTTGCTTGGGGAGATTATGATAATGATCAGGATTTAGATGTTGTAATCACAGGCCAAAGTTTAACCGATACTTTGACAAAGATTTATCGCAATGATGGTGGAACCTTTACTGATATTAATGCAGTCTTAACAGGTGTTAATCATAGTGATGCAGCTTGGGGAGATTATGATAATGATGGTGACTTAGATCTGGGTTTGACGGGAATTGATAGTCTTTCCAATCAAGTCACACAAATCTATAATAATACTGGGGGAGTTTTCTCTCCAGTCGCTGCTTTAGTCGGTGTTACCGATAGTTCTATTGCTTGGGGAGATTATGATAATGATGGGGATCTCGATCTGGTTGTAACAGGTTCTAATAGTGCTATTGTTTATCGCAATGAAGGTGCTAATACTTTTGTTGATATTAGTACACAATTACCCACAATCCTTGAAGGTTCAGCGACTTGGGGAGATTATAATAATGATAACACACTCAATCTTTTATTAACAGGGAGTGGATTATCTGAGATTTACAAAAATAATTCTCTTCTGACGAATACTATTCCCACCTCTCCCACAAACTTAAATACAATTGTCACTTCCCAGACCCTCAACTTAAATTGGAACCCCGCAACTGATAATCAAACTCCTACAGCAGGTTTAACTTATAATTTACGAGTGGGAACAACACCCGGAGGGTCTGAAATTGTTTCTCCTCAATCTTCTTTACCTCAAATTGGGAATGTTAATCATAATACAAACTGGACATTAAATTTACCCTACGGAACCTATTATTGGAGTGTACAAGCGGTTGATACCGCCTTTGGACGTTCTAGTTTTGCACCAGAAGCCACATTAATTGTACCTCCACCAACCTATGATTTTGGGAATATTACTTACACCACACCAGAAGGAAATATTACAGCGACTCCTAATGTTGTAGAAATTGTTAGAACGGGTGATACTACGGTAGCAGAAGATGTGACAGTTACTGCGATTTCAGGAACAGCAACCGCAGGGAATGATTATACAACAGCACTATTTACAGTTAGTTTTGTAGCCAATGAACCCAGTGCGTTTGTTCCCATTGAAATTTTAGGGGATTTGGGAGTTGAACCCGATGAAACCCTGGATTTACAGATAACCGGATTTAGTGGTTCAGGAGTAGTTGGAACCCAAGGAACTACGACATTAACCTTAACAAATGATGATACCTCCTATCAGTTTAGTGCAGCCAGTTACACCACACCGGAAGGAAATACTACGACGACTCCTAACCTTGTAGAAATTGTTAGAACTGGTGATACTACGGTAGCAGAAGATGTGACAGTCACTGCGATTTCAGGAACAGCAACCGCAGGAAGTGATTATAAAGCTGGGCCGTTTTTAGTGAGTTTTATTCCCAGTCAAACTAATGCGTTTGTTTCCCTTGAAATTTTAGGAGATTTAATTGATGAATCAGATGAAAATATTGATTTACAAATTACTGGATTCAGTGGAGATGGCGTATTAGGAACCCTAACTAATGCAACCCTTTCTTTAACCGATGATGATACAACTGGTGTTAGTATTACTCAAACGGGAAGTAGTACGGATATTGCAGAAGGTGGATTATCCGATACTTATAATATTGTCTTAAATTCTGTTCCCACTGCGCCTGTTACCATTACTGCGACTCCTTCAAATCCCGAAGTTGATTTAGGTTTAGGCGCAGGAGTTCCTCTTAACTTAAGCTTTGCTGCTGATACTACTGCATTAACCCCTCAAACTGTTAATATAACAGCCACTAATGATAATATTGCTGAAGGAAATCATAGTAGTATTATCACCCATTCTCTTTCTAGTTCTGATCCCAACTATAATGCTCCGAATACTCCCTTTACTGTTGATGGAATAGCAGGAAATACGGTTACAGCTAATATTACAGATAACGATAGTATTGGGATTAACCTGACAACCACAGACACCCTAACATCAGAAGCCGGAGACACCGGAAATTTCAGCATCGCCTTAACCTCCCAACCCACATCAGACGTTCTGATTACTCTCA